>JAYSCA010000343.1:0-3711 GCA_041915165.1 Ideonella sp. | reverse complement strand
CCATCTGATCGAGGACGAACGCAAGCGCATCGCCCGCGAGGTCCACGACGAGCTGGGGCAGCTGCTGACCGCTTTGCGCATGGACCTTTCGATGCTGCGCCAGGGCCTGCCGGCGGACAGTGACCAGCTGCAGCGGGCCGAGCGCATGCGCGAGACCATGGCCACCATGGCCGACGTGGTGCGCCATGTGGCCTCGCACCTGCGGCCCGGCGCGCTGGACATGGGCCTGGTGGCCGCCATCGAGTGGCTGGCCGAGGATTTCTCGCTGCGCTGGGAAACCCATTGCGAGCTGGATCTGCCGCACGACCTGGAGCCGCGCCTGCCTGAGGCGGCCGCGCTGGCGCTGTTCCGCGCGGTGCAGGAATCGCTGACCAACATCGCCAAGCACGCCCGTGCCACCGAGGTCACGATCCGGCTGCAGCAGCACGGCACGACCCTGCACCTGTCCGTCTCGGACAATGGGCAGGGTTTCGATCCACAAGCCGTGGCCGCGCGCCGGGGGGGGCTGGGGCTGCTGGGCATGCGTGAACGAATGCTGGCCATCGGGGCGGAATTTCACATCGCCACCCGTCCGGGCGGTACCGTGGTGGATATCCTTTACGACATGGCCAAGACACCCACACAACAACCATGAATCCCATCCACGTCATCCTGGCGGACGATCACAGCATCGTCCGCAGCGGTCTGCGGCAGTTGCTGGACAGCACCGAAGGGCTGCAGGTGGCCGGCGAGGCCGCCCACGGGGAGGCCCTGCTCGCCCTGCTGGCCCAGACACCGGCCGACATCGTGCTGCTGGACCTCTCGATGCCTGGGCTGAGCGGGGTGGACCTGATCAACCGGATCCACCACACCCACCCGAACCTGCCGATCCTGATCCTGTCGATGCACGTCGAGGCGCCCATCGTGGCCCGGGTGCTGCGCGCCGGCGCGTCCGGCTATGCCACCAAGGACTGCGACTCGCAGACGCTGGTGACCGCGGTGCGCCGCGTGGCCGAGGGGGGGCGTTTCATCGACCCCTCGCTGGTCGATTCCGTCGTCTTCCAGCTGGACCGGCCGGACGGCACCGGCGGCCTGCCGCACGAGACCCTGTCGCCGCGCGAGCGCGAGGTGCTGGAGCGCATCGCCTCCGGCCAGGCCCTGGGCCAGATCGCCGACGACCTGCATCTGAGCCCCAAGACCGTCAGCACGCACAAGATGCGGCTGATGCAGAAGCTGGGTCTGCAGACCAATGCCGATCTGCTCAAGTACGCCGTGCGGCACGGCATCACGAGCAGCTGAGCCATGCGGGTTCAAGGCGCCAGGGCGTTGGGAGAGCAAGACCATGGACTTCAATGAACGCTTTCACCCGCTGGGTGACGACGCCCCGTTCCGGGTGCTGCTGGTGGACGATGAGCCGCTGCAGTGGCTGCTGGTGCGGGAGATCCTGGCTGCGCCGCGCTACATCGTCGATGTGGCGGCCAACGGCGAGCAGGGCCTGGCCCGGCTCGCCGAGGCCGAATTCGACGTTGTGCTGACCGACCGTCGCATGCCAGGCATGGATGGCGATGAGTTCTGCCGCCAGGTGCGGCGTCAGCCCAGCCTGGCGATGCTGCCCATCCTGATGGTGACCGGCAGCAATGCCTCGGCCGATCTGCTGGCCGGTCTGAGCGCCGGTGCGGACGATTTCCTGGGCAAGCCCTACCACCCGGTGGAGTTGCAGGCCCGGGTGAACGTGGCGGTGCAGCGCAAGCGGGCCACCGACCAACTCGACAGCACCGAGTCCACCCTGTTCGCCCTGGCCCGCATGGTCGAGGCCAAGGACGAGAACACGGGCGACCACTGCTCCCGCCTGGCCCACAAGGCCATGGCCCTGGGCCGGGCGATGGGCCTGTCGCAGCAGGAACTGATCGCCCTGCGCCGCGGCGGCGTGCTGCACGACATCGGCAAGCTCGGCATTCCCGACCACATCCTGCTCAAGCCGGGGCCCCTCACCGACGAGGAATGGGTGGTGATGCGCCAGCACACGACGATCGGCTACCACCTGGTCTCGAACCTGCGCAGCATGCGGCTGACGGCCCCCATCATCCGCCACCACCATGAGCGCTGGGATGGCAGCGGCTATCCCGACGGCCTGGCCGGCGAGGCGATTCCGCTGCTGGCCCGGGTGTTCCAGATCGTCGACATCCATGACGCACTGACCTATGAACGCCCCTACAAGCCGGCCTTCAGTGCCGAACAGGCCCGGGCCATCCTGCTGGAAGAGGCCGCCCGGGGTTGGCGCGATCCGGCGCTGGTCCAGCTGTTCCTTGAGCTGATCGAGCGCGACCCGCAGTGGGGCACCGAGCACCCGTCCTCCACCGAGGACCTGGGGGTTCAGCTCTACACCGATATGTTCCAGGCGGGCTGAGCGCCCGCCGTTTGCTTGCTGCACGCCCCCGCGCATGGCCGATCTGTCTTTGTTGAATCCGGAGTTCCAGTCCCTCCAGCGTGACGGGGCTCCGCTGGAATGGCGACGCGCGCTGACGGTGCTGCTGCCGATGCTGGCTGTGTGGGCGCTGGAGCTCACGCCGATGGGCGAAAGCGTCCATTTCCCGCAGCTCGGCTACCTGGGTGTGCACACCGTGTTCGAGGTGCTGGCCCTGTCGATGGGGTTGCTGTGCTTCGGCCTGCTCTGGCTCACCCCGTCCAGCGCGCGCCGCACCTCCACCGTGGCGCTGGCCAGTGCGGTGGCGGCCACCGCGGGTCTGGACCTGTTGCACCTGCTGTCCTATGCCGGCATGCCCGATCTGGTCACCCCGTCCAGCCCCGAGAAGGCCATTGCCTTCTGGCTGGCCGGGCGCCTCTGCCTGAGCGCGGGGCTGCTGGTGGCCGCTTGGGTGCCCGGTGGCCAGCTCACCCATGACGGGCAGCGTCTGGCCTGGCTGGGCGGCATGCTGGGCTTCGCCGCGCTGGCCACCGCGGTGATCCTGGAGCGGCCCGATTGGCTGCCGCGCACCTTCGTCCCGGGGCAGGGCCTGACCGGCTTGAAAGCCGGGCTCGAACTGGGGCTGGCCGTGGCCAACCTGAGCGTGGTGCTGCGCCTGCGTGTCGTGGCCCGGCAGGTCGGCCTGCCGGCCACGACGCTGGCCGTGGCGGCGGCCTTCACCGCCGTCGCCGAACTCTGTTTCGCGACCTATGGCAGCCCGTCTGACCTGCTCAACGGCCTGGGGCATGTGGCCAAGGTCGTCTCCTATGTCTACCTGGTGCGCACCGCGTACCTGTTGGCGCTGTGGCAACCGCTGGAGCGCGCCGGTGGCCTGGCCGATGCGCTGCAGGCCAGCGCCAGCCCCACGCTGATCTGCGACCCCCAGGGCCTGATCCGCTGGATCAACCCGGCGTTCGTGCGTTCCACCGGCTTTGCGCTGGAGGACCTCAAGGGCCAGGCCATGGCCCGTCTGCAGCGGGAGGGGGATGGCCCGGCCTGGGCCGCCCTGGCGACGGCGCTGGCCGAGGGTCGGCCTTGGCAGGGTCATGTGCGGATGCCCCGCCAGGACGGCGGCGAGTACCTGGACGACCGGCGCCTGACCCCGATCCGCGACGCGCAGGACCACCTCAAGGGCTTCGTGATGACCGGGGACGACATCACCGAGCGCGAGCGACAGGCCCATGCCCTGGCGACCGGCGAGGAGCGCATGCGCGCGCTGCTGGGCTCGGCGCCGGACGCGGTGGTGGTGATCGATCTGCAGGGCCAGA
>JAYSCA010000342.1:0-3714 GCA_041915165.1 Ideonella sp. | reverse complement strand
TGCGGCGCCACTTTGTTGAAGCCCAGCTTCAGGTCATCGTAGGGACCGATCCATTCGGCGGCGTCGATGGTGCCCTTCTCCAGCGCCTGGTAGATCTCGCCCCCCGGGATGTTCTGCGGCACGCCGCCCATGCGCTCGATCACCTTGCCGGCGAAGCCGCCCACGCGGAACTTCAGGCCCTTGATGTCGGCCACCGACTTGATCTCCTTGCGGTACCAGCCGGCCATCTGGGCGCCGGTGTTGCCACAGGGGAAGTTGATCATGTTGTAGCCGGCGTAGAACTCACGCATCAGCTTCAGACCATTGCCCTCGAACATCCAGGCGGTCATCTGGCGCGAATTCAGGCCAAAGGGCACGGCAGCCCCCAGCGCGAAGGTCTCGTCCTTGCCGAAGAAGTAGTACGGCACGGTGTGGCAGGCCTCCACGGTGCCGTTCTGCACCCCATCGACCACGCCAAAAGCCGGCATCAGCTCGCCCGCGGCATGCACGGTGACCTGGAACTTGCCGCCGGACAGTTCGCCCACCTTCTTGGCGAAGACTTCGGCCGCCCCGAAGATGGTGTCCAGCGATTTCGGGAAGCTGGAGGCAATACGCCAGCGCACCGCCGCCTGGGCATGCACGATGGCCGGTGCCGTACCTGCCGCCAGCACGCCGGCCAGGCCAGCACCTCTCACAAACGAACGTCGTTCCATCAGCGTTGTCTCCTGTTGAGTGTTGCCCATTGAGGCAGACCATTCTCAAGGAGACCTCTCGCATGCGGCAGCCGGGGTATTCCCACCCTCGGATGACTTTCGGAGTCAGCCTGGCGTCAGATTTCGGCTCAGCTGCCAGCCAGCTTCATGTGGTCGATCAGCATCGAGCCCACCGTCTTCGCACCCAGCGTGTAGGCATCGGCGCCCACCGCGACAACCCCGCCCAGCATCTCGCGCAGATGGCCGGCGATGGTGATCTCGTGCACCGGGAAGGCGATGCGGCCATCCTCCACCCAGTAGCCCGCCGCGCCGCGCGAGTAATCGCCGGTCACGTAGTTGACGCCCTGCCCCATCAGCTCGGTGACGAACAGGCCGCGATGCAGCTTGCGCAGCATCTCTTCCAGGTGGTCGCCCGGCCGGGTCAGGCGGCTGGTCAGGCGCAGGTTCTGCGATCCCCCGGCATGTCCGGTGGTTTGCATACCCAGCTTGCGGGCCGAGTAGCTGGACAGGAAGTAGCCCTGCACCACGCCCGCATCCACCACGCGGCGCGCCCGGGTGCGCACGCCCTCGTCGTCGAAGGGGGCGCTGCCCTTGCCTCCGACGATGTGCGGATCCTCTTGCACGTCGATGTGATCCGCCCAGACCGGCTGCCCCAGGCTGTCCTGCAGGAAGCTGGCCTTGCGGTAAAGCGCGCCGCCGCTGGTGCCCTGCACATAGGCGCCCAGCAGGCCGGCCGCCACGGTCGATTCAAACAGCACCGGCACCTCGCAAGTGGGCACCTGGCGCGACTTCAGGCGCGACAGCGCGCGCTCGGCCGCATAGCGCCCCACCGCCTCGGGCGAGGCCAGGTCCATCGCATTGCGCATGGAGCTGTACCAGTAGTCACGCTGCATGTCGCGGCCCTTGCCGGCGATCGGCGACACCGACAGCGAGTGGCGGGAGCTGGCGTAGCCACCGCGGAAGCCCCGGCTGTTGCCCGCCCAGAAATGCGACTGCTGGGCCGACACCGAGCCGCCCTCGGAATTGGTGATGCGCTTGTCCACCGCGAAGGCGGCGGCCTCGGCACGGCGCGCCAGCTCGGCGGCATCCTCGGCGTTCACATCCCAAGGGTGGAACAGGTCCAGCGGCCGGGCCGCCTCTTCGGGTGTGGCCAGGTCGGCGTCATCGGGAAGGCCTGCCGCCGGGTCTTCGGCCGTAAAGCGGGCGATGTCGAAAGCCGCGCGCACCGTCTGCTCCAGCGCCGTGGGCGAGAAGTCGGAGGTGCTGGCGTTGCCGCGGCGCTGCCCCAGATAGACCGAGACGCCTACCGACTTGTCGCGGTTGCGTTCGACGTTCTCCACCTCGCCCTTGCGCACCGAGACGCTCAGGCCGCTGCCTTCCGACACCTCGACCCCCGCATCGGAGGCCCCCAGGGCCTGGGCCATGGACAGCACGTCCTCGACGATCTGCTGAAACTGCTCACGGGAATGGCTGAAGCCTTGGCTGGCGGATGAGGTCATGGATGCGTGGTTGGGGAGAGGATGCGGGACAATCATAGCGATCCCCCGATCTCCGCTGATTCAAGTCTTCTTCCATGCGCGCTGCACCGTCCCGTTCCGAAACCGCCGACGCCCTCGACTCCGACGGCCGGCCGAGCAAATCCGCCCTCAAGCGCCAGATGCACGAGTTGCAGGCCCTGGGCTTGGCGCTGGCCGAGCTGCCGACCTCCCGCAGCGACAAACTCGACCTGCCCGAGGGGCTGCGCGATGCGCTGGCCGAATACCACCGCACCCGCTCTCACGAGGGCCGCCGGCGCCAGCTGCAGTACCTGGGCAAGCTGATGCGCCAGATCGACCCCGAACCGATCCGCGAGGCCGTGGCCGCCTTCAAGCTGGGCAGCGCGACCGACACCCTGGCCCTGCACGAGGCCGAGCGCTGGCGCGAGGAGCTGATGGCCAGCGATGACGCGGTGACCCGCTGGATGCAGGCCCATCCCGACACCGAGGCCCAGCAGCTGCGCAGCCTGGTGCGCGCGGCCCGCAAGGACGCCGGCAAGGCCACGCCGACCGATGGCCAGGGCCAGCGCCACGGCCGGGCCTACCGCGACCTGTTCCAGCTGGTGAAGTCGGCGCTGTCGGCCGATGCCGCCCCGTCGGACGAGGCCGGCGACGCGCCGGAGGACGACGATGTCTGAACCCCTGGAGCCGGTGCGCATCGGCCTGGTGTCCATCAGCGACCGGGCCTCCAGCGGCGTCTACGAGGACAAGGGCATCCCGGCCCTGCAGGACTGGCTGGGCCGCGCGCTGCGCAACCCCATCACCTGGGAGACCCGGCTGATCCCCGATGAGCAGGACACGATCAGCGCCGCGCTGCGTGCGCTGGTGGACGACGCGGGGTGCCAGCTGGTGCTCACCACCGGCGGCACCGGCCCGGCGCTGCGCGACGTGACCCCCGAGGCCACGCTGGCCGTGGCCGACAAGGTGATGCCGGGCTTTGGCGAGCAGATGCGCGCGATCAGCCTGAACTTCGTGCCCACGGCGATCCTGTCCCGCCAGGTGGCCGTGATCCGCGGCCAGGCACTGATCATCAACCTGCCCGGCCAGCCCAAGTCGATTGCCGAAACCCTGCAGGGCTTGCCGCAGGCGACGCCGCCGGTGCATGGCATCTTTGCCGCCGTGCCCTACTGCATCGACCTGATCGGCGGTCCCTACCTGGAAACCGACCCGACCCTGTGCCAGGCCTTCCGCCCCAAGTCGGCCCAGCGCCCGCCCCGAGGCTGAACCCCCATGCGTCTGCTCCTCCTGCCCGCCCTGCTCGCCGGCCTGATCCCCTCGCTGGCGATGGCCGCCCCCGAGCCGATGGTGTCCTACACCGTGCAAGCCGACGACACGCTGTGGCAGTTGAGCGGACAGTGGTTCCGCCGGCCGGCCAGCTGGCCCGAAGTCGCGCGGCTGAACCACCTGGCGGACCCGAACCGCCTCACCCCAGGGCAGACGCTGAAGCTGCCGCTGCGCCTGCTCAAACCGGAGAACGTGCCGGCCAC
>JAYSCA010000341.1:0-3714 GCA_041915165.1 Ideonella sp. | reverse complement strand
TGGGACTTCCCCGGCGGGCAGGCGAAGGACTCGATCCGCCCTGCGGTCAGGCGCACACGCGCCACTGGCTGCTTCATGATGTCGATCCAAAATCTGTAGGCAATCTGTAGGCAAATTGGCGCAATAAACCGATGCCAAGATCAACAGAAGAAGTGGATCAATTCGCGAAAAAGACGACCTAACCTGTTGATTTATATTGATGTTATCAACGAAGACGAAAACAGGCAAACAAGGCCATTCGCGCATTCGTAATGCGAAGGTCGAGGGTTCGACTCCTTTCACCGGCACCAATCTTTCCAGAGGCCCGCCACGCGCGGGCCTCTGTCGTTCTGCGCCGCCGATCCCGCACCGCCCAAGGCGACAATGGTCCCCAAAGATCTGCCGGGCCCGATGCCGTCGCCCGGCCCACCGCCATGCGCACTGCTCTCTTCGTCGACTTTGACAACGTCTTCTCAGGCCTGATGCGCCTGGGGCCGGCCTATGCCGAGGCCTTTGCCCGCAACCCGTCGCGCTGGCTGGCCTGGCTGACCGAGAACGTTCCGCTGCCGCCCGGTTCGGACAACGAGACGTCCCGGCGCGTGCTGGTCCGCCGCTGCTACCTGAACCCGGAGCCCTACAAGCGCTTTCGGATCGGCTTCAGCCGTGCCGGCTTCGAGATCGTCGATTGCCCGCCCATGACCACGGCCGGCAAGACCAGCACCGACATCCACATGGTGCTGGACATCGTCGATGTGCTGCAGGCCAACACCCATTACGACGAGTTCGTCGTGTTCTCGGCGGACGCCGACTTCACCCCGGTGCTGCGCAAGCTGCGCCGTGAAGATCGCCGCACCACCATCTTCGCCGCCGGGGCCACCTCGGCCTCCTACGACGCCTCGGCTGACCTGATCCTGGACCCGGAAGACTTCATCCGCGACGGGCTGGGCTTCCATGACGACGAGGCCCCGGTGGGGGCCACCGACACCGAAGGCCTGATGACCCAGGCCGAGGCCGTGGTGTGGCGCATGGTCGATCAGGCCGATCAACCGGTGCCGCTCCCCGCCCTGACCAAGGCCCTGGCGCTGCAGGTGCCGGAGCTGCCGCTGACGCACTGGGCCGGCAAGGGCACCTTTCTGGCGCTGCTGAAGAGCCTGCCGATCGCGCCGCTGCGCATCGACCGGGAACTGAATGCGCTGCTGGACCCCCGGCGGCTGACGCCGCAGGAGCCCCAGGATCAGGAGCCGCAGCCCCCGGCCCCGGCCCATCTGGCGGCGGCCGCGCTGCTGGCTCAGGTGGAGAGCCTGGTCACCCAGGAAGTGGCGCGCTCCAGCCGCCCCATCCCCGTGGTGCGACTGGCCCAGCTGGCCCGGGCGGGCATCCCCGGCCTGGGCCATGACTGGGCGGGCATGGGGTCCTGGAAGCGCCTGCTGGATTCGATCCACCCCCCCGGCGTGAAAATCATCTGGGAGCAGCTGGCCGGCTATGCCCTGGACCCGGAGCGCCACGCGCTGGACGACATTCCCGGCCGGACCGCCCCCTCGCCGCTGGCCGCCGTGGTGGAGCCGCTGCTGGAAGCGGCCAACCTGCCGATCCTGGATGCCAATCGCTACCGCGCCACGCTGGAAGCCCTGTCGGAAACGCTGGACGCGTCGGCCGACTTCCAGCTGGCCGACGTCACCAAGGGCATGCGCGATGGCACCCAGGCCCGGGGCAAGGCCGTCAGCCGGGTTCACTGCAACACCCTGCTGCGCACGCTGCTCTTCAACGGCTTCCAGCCGGGGTCGGACCCGCACCGCTTCGAGGATCTGGTGACGACGACCTGCGGCATCATCGCTGCGGCCGCCGCGCGCGAAGGGCTAAAGATCGGGGACAGCGAACGCCAGGCCCTGCTGGCCTGGATGACGGCCAGCCCGGTCTGAGCGGCCCCGATCCGGCAGCCCGCCCCCGCCTCATGGCTCCGGCTTACCATCGGTTCCATGACGCCGCCGACCCTTGGGCCCACGCCATCGCTCGATCAGCTGTTCGAGCAGCTGCCTGACGCTGTCTATCTGCTGGACCCGACAACCTCCCAGGTGTTGTGGTGCAACCGGATCGCCTGGGAAGGCCTGGGGCTCACACCGCAAGAGGTGCTGCACCACAGCGTGCTGAGCCTGCAGATGGATGTGACCGGCCTCCCACAGTGGAGCGAGATCGCCCAGGTGATCAGCACCGCCCGGCGCTACACCTTCGTGGGGCGGCACCGCCACGCGCTGGGGCATGAGGTGCCGGTGGAGGTGAGCACCAGCGCCTTTCACTGGGCCGGCCAGGCGTTCTTCCTGTCGGTGGCGCGGGACATCTCCCGCCGCGTGGCGCTCGAAGGCGACCTCAACGCCCGCGAAAAGCAGCTCTGGTTCGCGCTCAACGAAGCCTCCGACGGTCTGTGGGACTGGAACGTTCTGACCAGCGAAGTGTTCTTCAGTCCGCAGCTCAAGCGCATCCTGGGCTATGGCCCGGATGAGATGCAACCCACGCTGGACACCTGGACCGACAACGTCCACCCGGAAGATGCCCCGGCGGTGCAGGCCCGGCTGCGCGAGCACCTGGAAGGCCGGCGCCAGCGCTACGAGGCCGAGTACCGGCTGCGCTGCCGCAACGGCAACTACCTGTGGGTGGAGGACCGGGGCCGGGTCTGCGAGCGTGACGCCGATGGCCAGCCCACCCGGGTGGTGGGCATGGTGCAGGACGTGAGCGCCCGCCACGAGGCCCAGGAGGAACTGCGTCGCCACCGCGAACACCTGGAAGAACTGGTGCAGGAGCGCACCGCGGCCCTGTCCGACGCCAAGGCCGCCGCCGAGGCGGCCAACCGCGCCAAGAGCCGCTTCCTGGCCAACATGAGCCATGAGCTGCGCACCCCGCTGGCCGGCGTGATCGGGCTGAGCAGCCTGGCCCTGGCGGAGACGCGGGAACCCCGGCTGCTCGACCGCCTGGGCAAGATCGAACAGGCCTCTCAGCACCTGCTCTCGCTGATCAACGACATCCTGGACCTGTCGAAGATCGAGGCCGAGCGCATGGTGCTGGAAACGGAGCCTCTGACGCTGGGCAAGGTGCTGGACAGCGTCAGCCATCTCTCGGCCCACCGCGCCCAGGCCAAGGGGCTGAGCTGGCAGGTGGCCCTGGCGCCGGACCTGGCCCAACGCCCGCTCATCGGCGACGCGTTGCGCCTCAAGCAGATCCTGCTCAACCTGGTGGACAACGCCATCAAGTTCACCTCGCAGGGCAGCGTGCGGGTCAGCCTGCAGCAGAGCCCGTCGGCCGATCCGCAGGTCCTGGCCTTGCGGGGCGAGGTGACGGACAGCGGCATGGGCATCGCGCCGGACGTGTGCCCGCGCCTGTTCCAACCCTTCGAGCAAGCCGACGGCTCCACCACCCGCCGCCATGGGGGCACCGGGCTGGGCCTGACCATTTCGCGTCAGCTGGTGCGCATGATGGGCGGCGACATGGGCCTGGAAAGCACCCCGGGCCAGGGCACGCGGGTCTGGTTCACGCTGCAGCTGCCGTTGGCCACCGAGCCGGCACTCCAAACGCCCCAGCCCCGCGCGCCCGACGCGGCGCTCCTGACTCTGCGGCAGCAGCATGCGGGGGCCAGGGTGCTGCTGGTGGAAGACGATCCGGTCAGCGCGGAGGTCTGCGCCGCCTTGCTGCGCCACGCCGGCCTGGTGCCATCCCTGGCGCTCGATGGGCGGGATGCCATCGAGC
>JAYSCA010000340.1:0-3721 GCA_041915165.1 Ideonella sp. | reverse complement strand
GGTGGCCGCCAGCGTGGATGCCGAACTGCCCCATCTGGCGGTGCAGGCCTTCCACAGCGGCACGCTGCGGGTCTACATGTCCACCGACCCGGTGGGCGTGGAGGTGGGCGGCGCCGTCAAGAACGTGTTGGCGATCGCCACCGGCATTGCCGACGGCATGTCGCTGGGGCTGAACGCCCGGGCGGCGCTGATCACCCGCGGGCTGGCCGAGATGACCCGGCTGGGCGTGGCCATGGGCGCGCAGGCCGAGACCTTCATGGGCCTGACCGGCCTGGGCGATCTGGTGCTGACGGCCACCGGCCATCTGTCGCGCAACCGCCAGGTAGGCCTGGCGCTGGCCGAGGGGCTGACGCTGGCGCAGGCGCTGGCCCGGCTGGGCCATGTGGCCGAAGGTGTCTACAGCGCCGCCACGGTGGTGGCGCGGGCCCGCGCGCTGGGCGTGGAAATGCCGCTGGCCGAGGCCGTCAACGACGTGCTGCAAGGGCATTTGCAGCCGCTGGAGGCGGTGCACCGCCTGATGCAGCGCGACGCCCGGATGGAAGCCGAAGGCTTCTGAGGCCCGGCGGGCCGCCGTTCAGTCGGCCGCGCCCTCGAACCCACACTGCCGCCAGGCTTCGAACACCGCCACCGCGACCGCGTTGCTGAGGTTCAGGCTGCGCTGGCCGGGCCGCATCGGCAGCCGCAGGCGCTGCTCGGCCGGAAAGCCCTCCCGCAGCGCCACCGGCAGGCCGGCCGTCTCCTGCCCGAAGACCAGGGTGTCCCCGGCCTGCCAGGACACCTCGTGCGGCCGGCGGGTGGCATGGGTGGTGAAGGCGAAGCAGCGGCCGGGGTCGGGACGCTCTTCGGCCAGGAAGGCCTCCCACGAGGCGTGGCGTTTCACGGTGGCGTACTCGTGGTAATCCAGCCCGGCCCGGCGCAGCAGCCGGTCTTCCATGTCGAAGCCCAGGGGCTCGATCAGGTGCAGCGCGCAGCCGGTGTTGGCGGCCAGGCGAATCACGTTGCCGGTGTTGGGCGGGATTTCGGGGTGGACGAGCACGATGCGGAACATGGCGCGATTGTCGCGCCGTCCGCCGGACCTCCGTCGCCCGGGCGATCTTCCGCGGGCTGGGGCGTGCGCGCCAGCACCCAGACACTCACCTCTGCCACGCCACAGCGGCACAGCAACTCGGCCGCGGCCGACACCGTGGCGCCGGTGGTCATCACATCGTCCACCAGGGCCACATGCCGACCGGCCAGGCGCTGTGGCAGCGCCGGGTTGGGCAGGAAGGCATCGCGCAGGTTGGCCTGTCGCTCGGCCGCGTCCAGCCGGGTCTGGGCGGCGGTGTCGCGCCAGCGCTGCAGCCCGGTGGGCCAGGCGGGGCAGTCCAGCGCGCGGGCCACGCGCCGCGCCAGCTCCCAGGCCTGGTTGTAGCCCCGCTCGCGCAGGCGGGCCGGGGCAAGCGGCACCGGCAGCACCGCATCCGGCCGGGGAGCGTTTGTGGCGTGCAGAGCGGCCACCAGCAGCGGGGCCAGCACGCTGGCCAGCTCGGGCCGCTGGCCGAACTTGAAGGCCGTGATCAGCCGATCCCACGGAAACGCATAGTCTAGCGCCACCCCGGTGCGGGCCATCGGGGGCGGCTGGCGCAGGCAGCGGCCGCAGACCTCGGCCGGGGCCGCCAGCCCCAGGCCGCAGCACCGGCAGCGCAGGCGCGGCGGGATGAAGCGGGCCTGGCAGGCCGCACACAACCCGCCGGCCACCCAGCTGCCACACACCGCGCAGGGCGCCGGCCAGTGGCGGGCCAGTGCCGACCCCGCATGGGCCACGGACTTGGCGAGGCCGGACGGCGAAGAGCGCATTGGCTCAATATACTGCCCGCCATGACCGAGCCAGTGCGTTCCGAAGTCTCTCCGTCCCGGCTCGATCCCGCCGCTGTACGACGTACCCGGCGGCGCCTGCAGGCCGCCGACGCGCCCGCCTGGCTGCACCAGGAAGTGGCCCGCCGCATGGCCGAGCGGCTGCCGATGATCCGCCTGAAGCCCACCCAGGTGCTGGACTGGTCGCTGGATGCCGGCCCACCGGCCGAGCCGCTGCTGAGCGCCTATCCCCAGGCCACCGTGCGGCAGGTGAAGACCGAGTCGGTCGCGGCGGCCGACTCCTGGTGGCGGCGCTGGCGGGAGGCCCGCTCGCGTGTGCAGCCAGTGACGCCCGACGCGGTGCCCGCGGCCTCGGCCGGTCTGGTGTGGTCCAACATGGCGCTGCATTTCGAAAACGACCCGCCGGCCGTGCTGGCGGCCTGGCGGCGCGCGCTGCAGCCCGACGGCTTCGTGATGTTCTCGACCCTGGGGCCGGGCTCGCTGACCGAGCTGCGGGCGCTGTACGACGCGGCGGGCTGGGGGCCGGCCCATGTGCCCTTCGTGGACATGCACGACCTGGGCGACATGATGGTGCAGGCGGGCCTGGCCGACCCGGTGACCGACCAGGAGACGCTGACCCTGACCTACGGCAGCGCCGAACAGCTGCTGGCCGAGCTGCACAGCTGGGGGGGCAACGGGTCGCCCGCCCGCCAGCCGGGCCTGCGCACGCCGCGCTGGCGGGAGCGGCTGCTGCAGGCCTGGCGCGAGCGGGCCGATGCGCAGGGTCGCATCGCGCTGACGCTGGAGCTGGTCTACGGCCATGCCTTCCAGGCGCCGGATCGCGGCCCGGCCGTCAGCGCCGAGACCGCGGTGGACCTGGCGACCATGCGGCGCATGCTGCGCGAACCTTCGCCCCGTCGCTGAGGACCTGGGGTGTTCCCGAGGCCGCCTTGGGAGGCTCACTGACTGAGCCGTTGGGCTGAGGCCCGAAGCGTCACGGTGTTTTCCACGACGTGATGCGGTGATCCAGGTCGATCTGGATCAAGCCCTAGCAGCACCGCCGGTTCTCGCGTTTGAGTGGAAACGCTCTCCCTGAACGGGACGGCCCTGTCCTACGCTGCGCTGGTCTGCCGAGAACGTCGTGCGGTGTGGCAAGCCCACCCCAAGGCATCGGCAGACGTCACACGACAGCCGTCGCGAAGGGGATGAACAGCATGCTGGGCAGGACCGCGGGATGGACAGGGCGCACCACAGCCGCCCTCGCAATGTGGGGAAGCCATGCGGCCTGGGGGGCTGATGGCGCTGTGCAGAGCCTGCCCGGCGGACCCGCCGTGCGCCAGATGGACCTGGCGCCGCCGGCCACGCGCATCGCCGAGGACGTGCAGTCGCTGCACTATGGCCTGCTGATCGTCTGCCTGGTGATCTTCGTCGGCGTGTTCGGGGTGATGTTCTATTCCATCCTGCGGCACCGCAAGTCGCTGGGCGCGCAGCCGGCCCATTTCCACGAGAGCACGAAGGTCGAGATTGCCTGGACGGTGGTGCCCTTTCTGATCGTCGTCGGCATGGGCTTTGCGGCCACCAAGACCGTCATCGCCCAGAAGGACACGCGCTATGCGGACCTGACGATCAAGGTCACCGGCTACCAGTGGAAATGGGGCTACGAATACCTGCGCGGGCCGGGGGAGGGCATCCACTTCCTGTCGATGCTGGACCCGGCGCAGCGCCAGATGTCCGATGAAGGCAAGCCTTCGGGCAACGACTATCTGCTGAAGGTGGACCACCCGATGGTGGTGCCGGTGGGGCAGAAGGTGCGCCTGATCACCACCGCCAGCGACGTCATCCATTCCTGGATGATCCCGGCCTTTGGCGTGAAGCAGGACGCCATCCC
>JAYSCA010000339.1:0-3723 GCA_041915165.1 Ideonella sp. | reverse complement strand
GGCATTTCGCCGCCGAAGGGGTGAAGCGGTTCACCCGGCGGGGGCGGCTCGGCGTCGTGCATGGACTGCTTTGAAAACAAAAACGGCGCACCGTGTTTGACGGTGCGCCGATCAGGCGATTTCAGGATTTCTTGGTCGCCAGCATCTCTTCGAGCTCTTTGCACGAAGGCGCGCACACGGCTTGGGATTTACCGAGCAGCTTGCGTGATTTCAGCTGCGCCCGGGGGCGATGCTTGCCACACAGGAAACACGACATCGTGGCGGCGCCAAAGGCACCTGTCGCAGAGAAGGGGGAACCCGCCACTTTCGAGCGGTAACGCAGACCACCGGCGTCGATGGCGGTCTTGGGATCGTCCTTGGCCAAATACGCTCCTCAAACGAAAAAGTACAACAACCGGTTCAGCAGGGCGGGTTGCCTTATGGGTACCCAGGCCAGCCTCGATAACCTCTTATTATCGCTCGTCTGCACAAATCGGGCCAGTGCTTCCTGCCAGTAATTACCCGTGAACTGGGGATATTTGGGCGAGCGGGCCGCTGCGTTTGATCTGAGCCAAGTTCCCGCCCGGTGTTCCGCGCCGGAACAGACAGGCATCGGGGCTTGTCCCAGGCTTCTGGCCCGGGCGCTGGCTGCCTAAGCTGCGGCGCATGCCGGAGAGGCGGACATGGGGTCCGCATCGGTCCGGCCCTTTCGACCTGAGTCGCCATGCACCACCCCGCCGCCACCGCCGCCTTTCTACAGGCCCGCCAGTTTCTGCAAGACCATCGGGAAGACTATGACACCGCCTACGCCGGTTTCCGCTGGCCGGCGCTGGACCGTTTCAACTGGGCCCTGGACTACTTTGACGTGATGGCGCGCGACAACCCGGCCACCGCACTGTGGATCGTCGAAGAGGACGGGCGGGAGGAAAAGCTCAGTTTCGCCCAGCTGGCCGAGCGTTCCAGCCGGGCGGCCAACTGGCTGCGCGCCCAGGGCGTGCGGCGTGGCGACCGGGTGCTGCTGATGCTGGCCAACGAGCGGCCGCTGTGGGAGGCGATGCTGGGCCTGATCAAGCTGGGCGCGGTGATGATCCCGGCCACCACGCTGCTGGTGGGCGATGACCTGCGCGACCGCTTCGACCGGGGTGAGGTGAAGCATGTGATCGTGGGCCATGCCCATGCGGCCAAGTTCGACGAGATGCCCGGTGCCTACACCCGCATCGTGGTGGGGGCCGACGTGGCCGGCTGGCAGCGTTTCGAGCAGGCCTACGAGGCCCCGGCGGACTTCTCGCCCGAGGGCGAAACCCGGGCCACCGACCCCTTGCTGCTCTATTTCACCTCCGGCACCACCTCCAAACCCAAGTTGGTGCTGCACAGCCACCAAAGCTACCCGGTGGGGCATCTGTCGACCATGTACTGGATCGGCCTGAAGCCGGGCGACATCCACCTGAACATCTCCTCGCCGGGCTGGGCCAAGCATGCCTGGAGCTGCTTCTTCGCGCCCTGGAACGCCGGGGCCTGCGTGTTCATCTACAACTACAGCCGCTTCCAGGCGCCGGCATTGCTGGACGTGTTGCGCGACAAAGGCGTGACCTCGCTGTGCGCGCCGCCCACGGTGTGGCGCATGCTGATCCAGCAGGATCTTTCGGCCTGGCAGGTGGCGCTGCGCGAACTGGTGGGCGCGGGAGAGCCGCTCAACCCCGAGGTCATCGAGCGGGTGCGCCAGGCCTGGGGCCTGACCATCCGCGACGGCTTCGGCCAGTCGGAAACCACCTGCCAGATCGGCAACACGCCTGGTCAGCCGGTGAAGGAGGGCAGCATGGGCCGCCCGCTGCCGGGTTACCGGGTGGTGCTGCTGGACATCGACGACCAGCCCACCGAGGAAGGTGAGGTGAGCCTGGAACTGGGCGAGGCCCGGCCGCTGGGCCTGATGCTGGGCTATGCGGGCGACCCGGAGAAGACGGCCCAGGTGATGCGCAACGGCCGCTACCGCACCGGCGACGTGGCCCAGCGCGACGCCCAGGGCTACATCACCTACGTGGGTCGGGCCGACGACGTGTTCAAGTCCTCGGACTACCGGCTCAGCCCCTTCGAGCTGGAGTCGGTGCTGATCGAGCATCCCGATGTGGTGGAGGCGGCGGTCATCCCCAGCCCGGACCCGCTGCGCCTGTCGGTGCCCAAGGCGGTGATCGTGCTGCGCGACGAGGTGGTGGCCGGGCCCGAGGCGGCGCTGTCCATCTTCCAGTTCTGCCGCGAGCACCTGGCGCCCTACAAGCGCATCCGGCGCATCGAGTTCGCGACGCTGCCCAAGACCATCTCCGGCAAGATCCAGCGCGCCGTGCTGCGCAAGAGCGAGGCCGCCCGCGTGGCCGAGGGCCAGCGCGGTGCGTTGGAATTCTGGGAGGAGGATTTCCCCGCATTGGCGAAGCGCTGACAGCGGCTAGGCTGGGCACTGTGCCTGCCGCAGTCCTGCGGTGTCCGGGCCTTCTCGTTCATGTCGCCACCTGTTTCTCTGACGACCCTCACCGCCGGCCCCTTTTTCTCGACGCCCGAGCAGCGATGGGCCTTGGCGCGCGAGCGCTTCTTCGACCAGGGGCAGCGCCCCTCCGGCCTGGTGTCCGAGGCGGTGCTGCAGTCCTGGATTCGCTGCCAGGCCCTGGGGCTGCTGGCCGACCGCTGGCCGGGGGCGATGCCGGTGTCCGGGTTGCGGCTGGACACGGCCCGTCGCCATGCCCGGGACCTGAGGCAGGCTGCAGAGGGGCCACTGCAGGAGCTTCGCCAGGCCCTGCAGGCCAGCCCGATCGGGATCGCGCTGGTCGACCCGAAAGGGCTGCTGTTGGAGGTCTGGCCGGGCGCTCCGGGGCTGGCGGCCGGCGAGGACTGGTCCGAGGCCGCCCAGGGCAGCACCGCGGTGGCCCTGGCGCTGCACCAGGGGCAGCCCCAGCAGGTGCGGGGCCCGGAGCATTTCTTTCAGGCGCAGGCCGGGCAGCAGAGCGCCGCGGCGCCGGTGCTGGACCGGCAGGGGCTGGTGGCCGGCCTGCTGTTGCTGGTGGCCTCGACCGAGGGCTTCGGCTTCGACCCGGTGGCCGTGGCCAGCCAGTACGCTTCGGCGATCGAGCACCGCCTGTTGCGGCTGCAGGCTGGCGCCGAGGCCCTGGTGCTGGAATTTCAGACCTCGCCCGAACTGTTGGGCACCCCGCTGGCCGGCCTGCTGGGGGTCGACGCACCGGACCGGGTGGCCTGGCTCAACGGCGTGGCGCGCCGCCTGACCGGGGTGGCGGGGGAGGACGGCTTGCCCGACGTCGCCACCCTGTTGGGTCTGGATGGCGCGGCCCTGGCGGCCTGGGCCCAGACGCCGCAGGCCCGGCCGCTGGGGCTGCCCAACGGCCTCACCGTCTGGTTGCGGCCGGTGGTCGCGCGAGAGACGTCACCGGTCGTGCCGGAGGCATCGGCCGCCGCCGTGCCCGCCGACCCCCCCGCCGCCGAGCGCCTGGACGAAGCCAGCCGCGCCTTGATCGACCGCACGCTGAGCGCCTGTGCCGGCAACGTCTCCCAGGCGGCCAAGCAGCTCGGCATTTCGCGGGGCCGCATCTACCGGCATCTGCAGTCCCAGGGGCGGGCCCGTGACCCCGTGGAAAGGAACCCATCGTGAGCACCGATGTTGTGGACGCCCCGATGGCGGTGGACGGCGTGGCCGACTTCCTGGCCGCCCGCCGCTGGCTGCTGGACCATCGCGAGGACCTGGCC
>JAYSCA010000338.1:0-3727 GCA_041915165.1 Ideonella sp. | reverse complement strand
GAAATACCGCTGCGCCATCGGCAACACGGTGGCCGGCTCGCAGGTCAGCAGTTGACCGTCGGCGCGCACCGCATAGGTCTGGGCGTCGATTTCCATCACCGGGGCGTAGTGGTTGTGCACCATCGCGGCCTTGTTCACGGTGCGGCAGCCCTTCACGGCGGCCAGGTGCTTGTGCAGGCCGTAGCCTTCGGCCGCCCCATTTTTCAGCGCGGCCTGGCTGACAAAGGTCAGCGAGGTCTGGGCCAGGGCGCCGCCAAAGGCGCCGAACTGCGGGCGGTAGTGCACAGGCTGCGGGGTGGGGATGCTGGCGTTGGGGTCGCCCATCGCCGCCATGGCGATGAAGCCGCCCTTGAGCACCAGGCTGGGCTTGACGCCGAAGAAGGCCGGGCGCCAGAACACCAGGTCGGCCCACTTGCCCACCTCCACGCTGCCCACCTCGTGGCTAATGCCGTGGGCCAGCGCGGGGTTGATGGTCAGCTTGGCGATGTAGCGCTTGATGCGGGCGTTGTCGTTGCGGGCGCCATCGTCGGGCAGCTTGCCGCGCTGCACCTTCATCTTGTGGGCCGTCTGCCAGCAGCGGATGATCACCTCGCCCACCCGGCCCATGGCCTGGCTGTCGGAGCTGAACATGCTGATCGCGCCCAGGTCGTGCAGGATGTCCTCGGCGGCGATGGTCTCGCGGCGGATGCGGCTTTCGGCGAAGGCCAGGTCCTC
Source organism: Ideonella sp. (assembly GCA_041915165.1). GTDB lineage: Bacteria > Pseudomonadota > Gammaproteobacteria > Burkholderiales > Burkholderiaceae_C > Ideonella. Next base: position 3,013 of record JAYSCA010000338.1, on the reverse strand, counting down.
GGCGATCGACGCATCGAGGTGGTGGCACACCATCAGCATGTCCAGGTGCTCGTCCAGCGTGTTGACGGTGAACGGGCGCGTGGGGTTGGTGGAACTGGGCAGCACATTGGCCTCGCCCACCACCTTCATGATGTCCGGTGCGTGGCCGCCGCCCGCGCCTTCGGTGTGGAAGCTGTGGATGGTGCGGCCCTTGAAGGCAGCGATGGTGTTCTCCACAAAGCCGCTCTCGTTGAGCGTGTCGGTGTGGATGGCGACCTGGATGTCCGTCTCTTCGGCCACGGAGAGGCAGCAGTCGATGGCCGCCGGGGTGGTGCCCCAGTCCTCGTGCAGCTTCAGGCCGATGGCGCCGGCCTCGACCTGCTGATGCAGGGCCTCGGGCCGGCTGGCGTTGCCCTTGCCCAGAAAGCCCAGGTTCATCGGGAAGGCGTCGGCCGCTTCCAGCATGCGGCGGATGTTCTCCGGCCCCGGGGTGCAGGTGGTGGCAAAGGTGCCGGTGGCCGGGCCGGTGCCGCCGCCGATCATCGTGGTGACACCGCTGGTCAGGGCCTCCTCGATCTGCTGCGGGCAGATGAAGTGGATGTGGGTGTCGATGCCCCCGGCGGTGACGATCATGCCTTCGCCGGCGATGATCTCGGTGCCCGGGCCGATGACGATGTCCACGCCCGGCTGCACGTCGGGGTTGCCGGCCTTGCCGATCGCGACGATGCGCTGGCCCTTGATGCCGATGTCGGCCTTGACGATGCCCCAGTGGTCCAGGATGACGGCGTTGGTGACGACGCAGTCGCAGGCTTCGTGCGGATGGGGGCCGTTGACGACCTGGCTCTGGCCCATGCCGTCGCGGATGGTCTTGCCGCCACCAAACTTCACTTCCTCGCCGTAGCCGCCGGCCTTCAGGGTGTAGTCCTGCTCGACTTCGAGGATGAGCTCGGTGTCGGCCAGGCGCAGGCGGTCGCCCACGGTGGGGCCGAACATTTCGGCGTAGGCGCGTTTTCCAATCGTGGTCATGTCAGTTCAGAGCTTTCCTTGCACCAGGCCGCGAAAGCCATAGACCGTGCGGGCACCGGCGTAGTCCACCAGTTCCACGGTGCGTTGCTGGCCGGGCTCGAAGCGCACGGCGGTGCCGCTGGCGATGTGCAGCCGCATGCCGCGGGCGGCCTCGCGGTCAAAGCGCAAGCCGGCGTTGGTTTCGGCGAAGTGGTAGTGCGAGCCGACCTGGATCGGGCGGTCGCTGGCGTTTTCCACCACCAGGGTGAGGGTGCGGCGGCCGGGGTTCAGGTCCAGCTCGCCGTCGTCGGTGATGAGTTCTCCGGGGATCATCGTCACGCTCCCGCTCAGCCCAGCAGCAGCGAGGCGCCGAAGGCCGCCATGCCGGCGCCGCCGGCGAGGGCCGTCACCCGCGGCAGCAGGCCGCCACGGACCTTCAGCCAGCGGCCCAGGCCCAGGCCGGCCAGGTGCAGCGCGGCGGTGGCCAGCACCATGCCGGCCAGGGCCGGGCCGGCGCTCAGTTCGCTGCCGTGGGCGGCGCCATGGAAGAGGGCGAAGCCGCCCACCAGCACGGCCGCCACCGGGGCCGGCAGCTGGCGCTGGCTGGCCAGCAGCAGGCCGATCACCAGCAGCGAGGCGGCGATCATCGGCTCCACCGCCGGGAAGGCCAGGCCGGCCATGGCCAGCAGCGCGCCCACCAGCAGCAGGCTGGCAAAGCTCAGCGGCGCCACCCAGGCGCGGCGGGCGTTCAGGCCGCTCCACAGGCCCACGGCCAGCATGGCGCTCAGGTGGTCCAGGCCGGTGAAGGGGTGGACCAGGCCGTCCACGAAGCTGTGGTGGCCGCCGGCATCGGCGCCCATGTGGGCCGAAGCCACCAGCGGCAGGGCGGTGAGGGCCGCGGCCAGGGCGGGGCGCAGGAAGCCGCCGCGCGGCAGCAGCGGTTGGTCAGCGTGGGAGTTCATCGGGCGTTCTCCAGGTTCGGTTCGTGATCAGGGGCGAATGCACTTCAGAAGTGCATCAGGCAATGGGTTGGTGCACGGTGACCAGCTTGGTGCCATCGGGGAAGGTGGCCTCGACCTGGATCTCGGGGATCAGTTCGGCCACGCCATCCATCACCTGGTCGCGCTTGAGCACGGTCTTGCCCTCGCTCATCAGGGCGGCCACGCTCTTGCCGTCGCGGGCGCCCTCCATGATGGCGGCCGTGATCAGGGCCACGGCCTCGGGGTAATTGAGCTTCAGGCCTCGGGCCAGGCGGCGTTCGGCCAGCAGGGCGGCGGTGAAGATCAGCAGCTTGTCTTTTTCGCGGGGGGTCAGTTCCATCCGGTTCTCCAGCGGCCGGGCGCATCGGGCGCCGAGGCCATCAGGGCAGTATCCTGCAATCGCGATGCCACCGGGCCGATGGCCCCATCCCGGTGCAACTCGGCCACGGATGAGCTTGGTGCTGTCACGGGGCTGAGGCAAGATCGGTCTGTCCGGGCCATCCGGACGATGCCTGAGGAAAGGACCGCGCATGTCTGCCCCACCTGCTGCCGCTTCTCCAGCCTGTGCCCCGGACCAGGCCGGGCGGGACTGGTGGCGCGGCGCGGTCATCTACCAGATCTACCCCCGCAGCTTTGCCGACAGCAACAACGACGGCGTGGGGGATCTGCGCGGCATCACCGAGCACCTGGACTATGTCGCCCACCTGGGGGTGGACGCGATCTGGGTTTCGCCCTTCTTCAAGTCGCCGATGGCTGACTTTGGCTACGACGTGGCCGATTACCGGCAGGTGGACCCGCTGTTCGGCACGCTGGACGATTTCGATGCGCTGATCGCCCGCGCCCACGCCTTGGGCCTGAAGGTGATGATCGACCAGGTGCTCTCGCACACCTCGGTCGAGCACGCCTGGTTCCGCGCCAGCCGCGAGAGCCGCGACAACCCCCAGGCCGACTGGTACGTCTGGGCCGACCCGCAACCCGATGGCACGCCGCCCAACAACTGGCTGAGCGTGTTCGGCGGTTCGGCCTGGCAGTGGGACAGCCAACGCCGC
>JAYSCA010000337.1:0-3739 GCA_041915165.1 Ideonella sp. | reverse complement strand
CGCTGCCCGGCGGGCAGCTGCCCAGCCGCGAGGACTTCAAGACCTACCTGGACGACGATGCCGCGCGGGAGACCGCCTGGCGCCGCGCGGTGGCCGAAAGCCAGCGCCTGGCCGACGAGTACCAGGCCTGGGTGGACGGCGGCGTCACGCCCGAACTGCAGCCCTTGCCCTGAGGCCTGTCCTCGGCCTCAGCCGGCTGGTTCGGCCACCGTGGCGGAGGCCGCCGGGGCCGTCGACGGGGTGTCGCGCAGACCATGCCGGGCCGCCACCATCCAGGCGGCCGCCCGTTCGGCCATCATGATGACCGGGGCATTGGTGTTGCCGCTGACGATGCGGGGCATCACCGAGGCGTCCACCACCCGCAGGCCCGACAGGCCGTGCACCTTCAGCTGGGCGTCCACCACCGCCAGTGGGTTGGCGCCCATGCGGCAGCTGCCCACCGGGTGGTAGATGGTGTCGGCGTGGTTGCGGATGAACTCGGCGATGGCCTGCGGGTCCTGCGCCTGCGCCAAGGGGCCGCGTTCCTGGCCCCCGAGGGCCGCCATGGCGGGCTGGGCCAGCAGGCGGCGCGTCTGCTGCACGCCGCTGACCAGCCGGTCCAGGTCGTCGGCCTCGGCCAGGAAGGCCGGGTCGATCACCGGGGCGGCCAGTGGGTCGGCGCTGGCCAGCGTCACCCGCCCGCGGCTCTGGGGGCGCAGCAGGCAGACATGCACCGAGTAGCCATGGCCCCACACCGCGCTGCGGCCGTGGTTGACCAGCTGGCCCACCACGAAGTGCCACTGCAGGTCCGGCACGGCCTCGTCGGGCCGGCTGCGGAAGAAGCCGCCGGCCTCGGCGAAATTGGAGGTCAGCAGGCCGCGCCGCTCGCGTCGCCACTGGCCGATGGCGCGGGCGATGTCCCAGCCGCCGCCCAGGCTCAGGCCGAAGCTCTCCCGCGCCTGCGGCGCCTTCAGCACCATCACCACGTCCGGGTGGTCGTGCAGGTTGCGGCCGACACCGGGCAGGGCATGGTGCACGGCAATGCCATGGCGCTGCAGCTCGGCCGGGTCGCCCACGCCCGACAGCATCAGCAGCTGTGGTGACTGGAAGGCACCGGCGCACAGGGCCACCTCGTGGCGGGCCCGCAGCGTCAGGCGCTGACCCCGATGGCGCAGTTGCACCCCGCGCACCTGGCGGCCTTCCAGCACCAGCCGCTCGACCTGGGCCTCGGTGAACACCTGCAGGTTCGGACGGCCCAGGTGCGGGTGCAGATAGCCCTTGGCCGCGCTGAAGCGCTCGCCGTTCTTGTGGGTGACCTGGTACATCCCCACGCCTTCGAACTCGGCACCGTTGAAGTCCGGGTTGACCGGCCAGCCGGCCTGGTGCCCCGCCTCGACGAAACGCTGCGAGAGCGGGTTGGGGTCGCACAGGTCCATCACATGCAGCGGACCGCCCTGGCCGTGCCAGGCGTCGGCGCCGCGGGCGTTGTCCTCGGCCAGCCGGAACCAGGGCAGCACGCTGTCCCAGTCCCAGCCGGGGTTGCCGGCGGCGGCCCAGGCGTCGTAATCACTGCGGTGGCCGCGGATGTAGATCATCGCGTTGATCGAGCTGGAGCCGCCCAGCACCTTGCCCCGGGGCTGGTAGCCGCGCCGGCCGTTCAGCCCGCGCTGGGGCGTGGTCTCGAAGCACCAGTTGGCCTGGCCGGTGCGGGCCATCACGCCCAGGCCGGCCGGGCAGTGGATCAGCACGCTGCGGTCGGCCGGGCCGGCTTCGAGCAGGGCCACGGAGACGGCCGGGTCTTCGCTGAGACGGCTGGCCAGCACCGAGCCGGCGCTGCCGCCACCGACGATGAGGTAGTCGAAGGTCTGGGACGAGGGAAGGGGAGTCATGGGCAACATCGGTGGGGGTTCCAGGCGAGGGCAGTGTCCGAAGCCCGGCTGCGTGCTTCCACCGATGGCCATGACAGCCGATCGTCCTAAAGTGACAAGCGCGGGTTTGTCCGGCCTGCCGTCCAACACCCCGCCATGTCCGCTGCCGCCCGCCTGCCCGCAACCGATGCCTTGATCCACCCGGTCTACGCCCGGATGCTGCGGCGTTTGCTGCAGCAGGCCGCGGTGGACCCGGCGCCGGTGCTGGCGGCCGCCGGGCTGGGCGCCGAGACGCTGGACCAGGAGGACCGGCCGCTCTCGCTGGGCACCACCCAACGGCTGGCCCAGGCGGCGATGGCCGCCACGGGGCGCCCCTGGTTGGGGCTGGACCTGGGCGGGCAGACGCCCGTGTCCATGCATGGGCTGATCGGTTATGCAGCGGTGACCGCGCCGAACCTGGGCGCGGTGTTGCAGGTGTTTGCGCGCTACAGCACGGTGCGCAACGAGGCGCTGGTCTGGTCGCTGGAGCCGGGCGACGCCGGGGGCGCCGTGCTGCGCGGGCGCGAATGCGCGGACTGGGGATCTGCCCGCGGCTTCTATCTGGACGCCGTGGTGGGCGCGACGCTGCGCCTGGTGGAATCGGCCCTGGGAGAGCTGCCCGACGGCCTGTGGGTGGACTGGCCACTGCCAGCCCCGTCGTGGGGAGCGCAGTACCAGCGCTTCGCGCCGGTGCGCTTTCGCTTCGGGGCGGCGGCGCTGGCGGTGTCCGCCGATGGGCCGGCGCTGACCCGGCCCTGCCTGGGGGCCGATCCCCGCGCCCATGCCACCGCCTGCCGGGCCTGCGAGGCCGAGCTGCGCACCCTGGCCGAGCGCAGCCTGTCCCGGCGCGTGGCCGGTTTGCTGCGCAACCAGCCGGCCGGGCGCTATCCCAGCCTGACGGAGGTCGCCGTCCATTGCGCGCTGGGGCGCCGAACCCTGATGCGTCGCCTGGCGGCCGAAGGCACCTCTTTTCAGGCACTGCTGGACGAGGCCCGGCAGGCGCGGGCACTCTGGCTGCTGCGCCGCACCCGCCTGCCGGTGGAAGAGGTGGCAGCCCAGTTGGGCCTGGCCGACACCTCGAACTTCAGCCGCACCGTGCGGCGCTGGTTCGGCTGCACGCCGGGCGACTTGCGCCGGCGGGCCGAGGCCTCGGGGCAGGATTCTCCTGCGGCGGGCTATACTTGATGCTCCATTCACCCACAGCACAGAACCGGGAAAGGCAGCACGGGTTATGACACCGCGAACTCGCTCGATCTTCTTCGAAGAGGTCTGATCGGCCGCGGTGCACTTCTGCGTCTTTCGTTTGTGCTTTCGCAACGCGGCCCCTGTGGCCGCGTTTTGCTTTTCTGCGCCGGCCGCTTCGGACCTCGCCCCGACACAGGCGCTGCCTTGGGCAGCGCGTTCCTGACACCCTGACATTCAGCACGGCACCGGTCGGTGCCCCATGAGGAGTCCCTGATGCTCACGATCACCTTGCCCGATGGTTCGAAACGCGAATACCCGGCCCCGTTGACGGTGGCCGAGGTGGCGGCGTCCATCGGCACCGGACTGGCCAAGGCCGCCCTGGGCGGCAAGGTCGGCAGCGGCGACGCGGCCAAGCTGGTCGACACCAGCTACCGCATCGAGGCGGACACGGTGCTGGCCATCATCACCGACAAACAGCCCGAGGGGCTGGAGATGATCCGCCACTCGACGGCCCACCTGCTGGCCTATGCGGTCAAGCAGCTGTTCCCCGAGGCCCAGGTGACCATCGGCCCGGTGATCGAGAACGGCTTCTATTACGACTTCGCCTACAAGCGTCCGTTCACGCCGGAAGACCTGGCCGCCATCGAGAAGAAGATGGCCGAGCTGGC
>JAYSCA010000336.1:0-3754 GCA_041915165.1 Ideonella sp. | reverse complement strand
TCGCCGCCGTAGATCACGTCCAGCTCGTTGATGTCGGTGGTGAAGCCGGTGCGGTAGATCTGCGAGCCGCTGGAGGCGCTGTGCCGGTTGTCCCAGCTGTTGCCCTCGCAGGCGATGGGGCCGTGCACCAGGTGGGCCACGTCGACGATGGGCTGCAGCGCGATCTTGGCGCCGTCGAAGGCGCAGCCGCCGGCCGCCGCCCCCGGCGTGAGCTGCTTGGTGCAGCCCTTCTTGCGCTCCTTCTCGCTCTTGCCCTGGTTCTTGTCGCAACCAGGTTCGTCGAGGACCTGGGCGATCTTGGCTTTCAGCGACGCGGACATGGGGTGCCTCCTGGCGCAGTGCAAGCGTGGTGCGGTGTCGGTCCCCATGCAGCTTCGGTGCCAGCCCGGGCCCGGCCGCAAACCTGAGGCAGATCAAGCACTTGGCGCCACGCCGCCCGGTCACGCCCGTTGGCGGCTTTGCGACAAAGCCCACAGCCGCCGCCCGCGCGTTTGATCTGGCGCAGAAGCCGAGCCCGTGCCACGGCGCCGTCATGCAGGCGACCCGGAACCGTCACGCGCAGTGGTCACGCTGGCGGGGTGTCACATTTCCTGGAGCCACACGCCGTGCATGACTTCCTCGCCAAGCTGCGCACCCTGCGCTGGGACGACCACCGCTACTACCACCAGTGCCGCATCAACCAGACGCTGCACCTGGTCAGCGCCCTCAGCTTCCTGGTGGCCTACGGCCTGCTGTTCGTGGACCCGGCCGCCGCCGCCCTCGTGGGCTGGTGCGTGGGCATGGTCAGCCGCCAGTCGGGCCACATCTTCTTCGAGCCCAAGGGCTACGACGCCATCAACGGCTGCAGCTACGCGGCCAAGGAAGGCTTCAAGGCCGGCTACAACATGCGGCGCAAGGCCATCCTGATCGGCGTGTGGCTGGCGCTGCCGCTGCTGCTGGGGGCCCGGCGCGACCTGTTCGGCCTGATCACGCCCAGCACCGGCACCGTCGGCGCCCTGGGCCTGAGCGGCTACTGGCACGACCTGGGCCTGCTGTGGCTGGCCCTGGGCACCGGCGGCGTGCTGCTGCGCACGCTGCAGCTGTGCTTTCTGCGCGGGCCGGCATGGGGCCTGGCCTGGATGAGCAAGATCGTGACCGACCCGCTGCACAACGTCGACATCTACTGGCGCTCGCCGATCGCCCTGCTGCAGGGCCAGCGCTACGAGCCGATCGACCCGGCCGCCGCGCACTGAGCGCGGCAGGGCCTCAGGCCGGCAGCTGGAAGCCGCTGATCACCTGCGCCAGCTGCCGGGCCTGCTGACGCAGGCTCTCGGCCGCGGCGGCGGACTGCTCCACCAGCGCGGCGTTTTGCTGCGTCATCTGGTCCAGCTGGGCCACGGCGCTGTTCACCTCGCCCAGGCCCTGGCTCTGCTCCCCGGCGGCGCTGGAGATCTCGCCGACGATGCGGCGCACCTGGCCGACGCTGTCGACCACCTTGCCGATGGTCTGGCCGGCATCATCGACCAGGCGGGAACCCGCTTCCACCTGCTCGACACTGGCGCCGATCAGGGTCTTGATCTCCTTGGCCGCCGCGGCGCTGCGCTGGGCCAGCGAGCGCACCTCGCCGGCCACCACCGCAAAGCCGCGCCCCTGTTCGCCGGCCCGGGCCGCCTCGACGGCCGCGTTCAGCGCCAGGATGTTGGTCTGAAAGGCGATGCCGTCGATCACGCCGATGATGTCGGCGATCTTCTGGCTGGCCTGGTGGATGTCGCCCATGGTCTTCACCACCGCCTGCATCACCTCGCCGCCCTGCTGGGCCACACCGGCCGCACCGCCGGCCAGCTGGTTGGCCGTGCGGGCCGCATCGGCGGTGTGCTGCACGGTGCCGGTGAGCTGCTCCATCGAGCTCGCCGTCTGCTGCAGGCGGGACGCGGTCTGCTCGGTGCGGGCGCTCAGGTCGGTGTTGCCGGCCGCCACCTCGCGGCTGGCCACCTCGATCGAATCCGTCGCGCCACGCGCCTGGCTGACCAGGCGGCGCAGGGATTCCTGCATCTGCGCCACGTCACGGGTCAGCAGCGCGGTCTCCGAGGCGCCGTCCATGGTCGGCACCTCCTGGCTCAGGTCGCCCTGGGCGATGCGCTGGGCCGCCTGCTGCAGGCGGTTGAGCGGCGCGGTGAGGCTGCGCGCCAGGCTCCAGGCCAGCACCACCGCCAGCAGCACGCCCAGGCCGGTGCCCACCCACAGCGTGGCGCGGGCCAGCGCCAGATGCTCACTGACCGACGCGGCCTGGGCCGCCTGCCGGGCCAGCTCGCTCTGGGCGATCTGGGCGCTGGTCAGCCAGGCCACCAACAGCATCAGCGCGATCACAACGCTGTAGCCCAGCGCCAGGCGGCGCCCCAGTTTCAGTCGGTCGAGCACTTGCATGGGTCTCCTTGGTGTGTTGTGAGAGGCGGTTGTGCACGGACATTTCGGCGGCCAGCAGATGGACTGAAGTGGCGCCAGCGGCCAAAACCGGTGCGCCGACGACCCACAATGCGCCTTCCCTGTCCGCGGAGCGTCCGCCATGCCCCTCCTGCCCCGTCCGCCGTCCCCGCCCGCCCGCTGGCGCCGTGCCACCGTCGGCCTGCTGGCCCTGCCGCTGTTGGCACTGGCCGCCTGCGCCCAGACCGCCCCGCGGGCGTCTGCCACCCCCACCCCGGCGCCGGGCATCCCGCTGCGCCTGATGGCGGTGAACGACTTCCACGGTCACCTGGACGAGGAGGCCGACCTCACGCTGACCTGGTCGGAGCCAGGGGCGACCGGCCCGGCCCTGCGCCTGCCCACCGGGGGCGCCGCGGCACTGGCCGGCCTGGTGCAGGCCCTGCGGGCCCAGGTGCCGCACAGCCTGTTCCTGTCCAGCGGCGACCTGGTGGGCGCAGCGCCACTGGTGTCCTCGCTGTTCCGGCACGAATCCACCGTGACGGTGATGAACCAGATCGGGCTGGACCTGGGCATCCCGGGCAACCATGAATTCGACGCTGGCCAGACCGAGCTGCTGCGCCTGCTCAAGGGCGGCTGTGCCGCCGCCGACCCCACCCTGAGCAGCTGCGCCACCGGCCCCTATCCGGGCGCGCGCTTTCCGCTGCTGGCCGCCAACGTCGTGAAGCAGACCGATGGGCAACCGCTGCTGGCCCCGGCCCTGGTGCGCACGATCGGCGGCGTGAAGGTGGGCTTCATCGGCGCGGTGACGCGCCACACCCCGGCCATCGTCGTGCCGTCCGGCGTGGCCGGGCTGCGCTTCACCGACGAGGCCGAGGCCATCAACCGCACGGCCGCCGCGCTGCAGACCCAGGGGGTGCAGGCCCTGGTGGCCCTGGTGCACGAAGGGGGCGAGCTGGACGCGGCCCACCGCAGCGACTGGAACGACGAGCGCTGCCCGGGCGCCAGTGGCGCCATCTTCGACATGGCCCGGCACATCACCCCGGCGGTGGACGTGATCTTCTCGGCCCACACCCACCAGGGCTACCGCTGCCTGATCGACGGCCGCCCGGTGGTGCAGGCCGGCTCCTACGGCCGCGGCCTGGCCGTGGTGGACCTGGTGCTGGACCCGGCCACCGGCGACGTGGACCGGGCCGCCACCCGCAGCCGCAACCTGCCGGTGCTCAACGACCACACCCCGGCCGCGGCGCGGGCCCGGGTGCTGGCCGACACGCCCGCCCCCTGGCACGACGCCCTGGCCCAGGCCCGCGAGGACGCCGCGGTGGGGGCCACGGTGGCCCGCTATGCCGCACTGGCC
>JAYSCA010000335.1:0-3763 GCA_041915165.1 Ideonella sp. | reverse complement strand
CCCTGCCAGCCCGCCGGCCAAGTCGGGGACTCGCCCTGCAGCGCCGCCAACAAGGCCATCTGGTGGCGGTGTTCCGCCGCCCGCCCCGCCCCGTTCAGGCCGCTTGTGCGGGCGCCCATGGGGCCTCCTGGCGTTGGGGCCGGCAGGCGGCGGCCCGCGCCGCCTGCTGCAGCAAGGTGTCCAAGGGGGGCAGACGGGTGTCCCACTCGATCAGCGTGGGCACCGGCCCCAGCCGGGCCAGCGCATGCCGGTACACCGTCCAGACCGCGTCGCTGACCGCGCTGCCGTGGTCGTCGATGACCAGCGGGCCGCTGGCGTCGTGACCGGCCAGGTGGATCTCCGCCACGCGGTGCGGGTCCAGCGCATCGACCCAGCCGCAGGCCGATCGCACCGGGTCGGGCTCGCCCCGGTTGAGCGCATTCACCACCAGGTTGTTCAGGTCCAGCAGCACCTGGCAGCCGGTGCGGCGGGTCAAGGCGTTGAAGAAGTCGGGCTCGGCCATCTCGTCATCGGCGCGCCACAGGCAGGTGCTGATGTTCTCGACCGCCAGCACCCGCCCGAGCCGGGTCTGCACCCGGTCCACCTGCTGCGCCATCAGCGCCAGCGACGCCCGGTTGAAGCCGATGGGCAGCAGGTCGCCCGCATGCACCGGTCGGCCGGCGCGGCGCACCTGCGTGAAGGCCGCATGGTCCGAGACATGGCGCGGTGCCACGTCGTGCACCAGCTCGGCCAGCCGGTCCAGATGCCAGGCATCCAGCCCGGCCGCCGACCCCAGCCCCAAGCCGACGCCGTGCAGGCTGAGCGGGTAGTGCGCCGCCGCGGCCCGCAAGGCCGCGCGCGCCGCACCGCCGGCGGCAAAGAAGTTCTCCGAGTGCACCTCGATGAAATCCAGTGCCGGGCGGCGCTGCAGCAGGGCGCGGGCATGCGGCGTGCGCCAGCCGATGCCGACCGGCCGGCACGGCGGCCGCGCGAGGACGGCGGACGGGTTCACTTCTTCAGATCCGCCTTGGCTTCGTCCAGCGTGCGGCCGTGCAAGGCATGGCAGCTGCCCTTGGCCACGTAGTTCCATTCGTCGGCCCCATGGTCCGTCTTGGCCAGGCCGGCACAGGAATGCGAGCCCGACAGATTGGCGCAGTCGTTGGCGCCGGCCTTGGCAATGCCGAAGCATTTTTCCTTGGGACCGGATTCGGCGTGGGCCGCTGCGCCCAGACCCAGGGCCATCACGGCGGTCAGAGCGGTGGAGACGAGCAGGTGGTGCGAAGGCATGGGAGCTCCTGAAAGAAAGAGGGGTGCGGCTGCGCCGGGTGCGCCGCCGTCAGGGAGTGGTCGGGGACGGCGCGCTTTCCTTACACTGAAGGTGTTGCCATTTCTGTTCCCCGCGCATGCCAGACGAATTCCAGAAGGCGGTGCAGGCCTTGCGCCCGCAGCTGATGCGCTACGCCCGTTCGCAGCTGCGCAACGAGGCCTGGGCCGAAGACGCGGTGTCGGACACGCTGCTGGCGGCCCTGGAACGGCCGCAGACCTTCGCCGGCCAGTCGCAGCTCAAGACTTGGCTGGTGGGCATCCTCAAGCACAAGCTGGTGGACCAGCTGCGCCGCCATGCGCGCGAGGCCACCGTGCTGCAGGCCGACGACGCCGAGGATCTGGACGCGCTGCTGTTCGACGAGACCGGCCACTGGCGCGAGACACCGGCCGACTGGCAGGACCATCCCGAGGCGCTGCTGGGCCAGCAGCAGTTCCTGCAGGTGCTGGACGCCTGCATGGAGCACCTGCCCCCGGTGCAGGGCCGGGTCTTCCTGATGCGGGTCTGGCTGGAGCTGGACACCGAGGAGATCTGCCAGGAGCTCGCCATCACCGCGGCCAACCTGTGGGTGCTGCTGCACCGGGCCCGGCTGCGCCTGCGTGACTGTCTGCAGACGCGCTGGTTCCCGCCGGCCGCGCAGGCCTGACCCCCTCCCGCCACGGACACGCCATGCTGTTCCAGATCTCCTGCCGCCAGGCCACCGCCCTGATCCTCCAGGCCGAGGACCGCACGCTCACCCGGGGGGAACGCCTGCGCCTGCGCCTGCACCTGACCCTGTGCGACCCCTGCCCGCGCTTCCTGCGCCAGGTGACGGTGATGCACCGCGCCGTCGACCGCTGGAAGCACTACCGCGACGCGGCCCCGGACGACACCCCGCCCGCAGGCAAAAAATGATGACTCGACAAGGACTTGCGAGCACCGAAGGGCCAAGCTGGCCGGTATTCCGGCGCCTTATCGCGCCATGATCCACCCCCCTCTCCTTCTAGGATGACACGACATACAGGCCACCTCCGGCCTGCCTCTCTATGCAGGCCATGAGCAACCTTTCGCATCTGCCGCCTTCCGTCACGTCAGGCACCGACGACCCGGCCCTGCTGCCGTCGACCGGCGCGCAGGAGGCGTTCGCCTGGCCCACGCCCCCCTACGCCATCTACGCCACCAGCCTGCCGCAGCAGGAGCCGGAGCCCTGCGAGATCGAAGGGCTGAACGGCAAGGTCATGCAGGCCACGATGCTGGGCTACTGGCCAGGCCAGAACGTGATCCAGGTGCTGGTGCCGCCGGCCCGCACGGCCATGCCGCTGCGCCCCAGCCAGTTCCGCCGCATCACGCTGCTCACGCCGCTGCGCCCGTCCTTCATGGACCGCGGCGCGGTGCCCGCCGAGCTGATGGACTTTCACCCCTCGGTCGACTACCGGGTGGACCTGGCCGATGGCAGCACCCTGAGCGGCCGCACCGTCGGCCACATGGAGACCGCCGAAGGCCTGTTCCTGTTCCCGCCGCTGGACGATGGCGGCACGGTGCAGCGCCTGTTCTGCCCACGCGGCGTCTACGCCCGCTACCAGCTGGGGGCCGCCCTGGGCAGCATGCTGGTGGCCGAGGACACCGCCAGCCCGGCCCAGATCGCCGAGGTGCTGGCCGAGCAGAGCCAGCTGCGCGAACGCCGCCTGGGCGATGTGCTGCTGGGCCAGAACGTCGTCACCCGCGAGCAGCTCGAATCCGCGCTCGAGACCCAGTCCCGCATGCCGATGGTGCGCATCGGCGAGGCGCTGATCGCGCTGGGCTACATCACCCAGGGCCAGCTCGATGGCGCGCTGGCCGAACAGCGCGAGAACCGCTCGGTGCCGCTGGGCGAGCTGCTGGTGCGGGCCGGCCACATCCAGCGCAGCGCGCTGCGCTCCGCCCTGGCCCGCAAGATGGGCTACCCGGTGGTCCAGCTGGAGGACTATCCGGTCGACCCGGTCGCCCTCAAGCAGGTGCCCCTGAGCGTGGCGCGCCGCCTCAACGTGCTGCCGCTGCAGTCCCTGCCCGGCCGTTTGGTGGTGGCCCTGGAAGACCCCTCGCGCACCGACGTGCTCGACGAGCTCTCCTTCATGGCGCAGGGCAAGGTGGTGCCGGTGCTGCCGGCCAGCGACAACCTGCAGCAGCTCATCTCCAGCGCCTACCAGAAGCACGGCTACGAGGAAGCGATCTCGTTGAGCACCTTCGACCCGGCCGGGCTCTCCTTTGACGAGGCAGGCACCGAACGCCTGCTGGCCGACCTGGAGCAGACCCGCGCACCGGAGCAGGAAGCCCCCGACGAGCCGTCGATCGAGCAGTCCGACAACACCCTGGTGCGGCTGATCAACACCATGATCGTCGAGGCCCAGGCCCAGGGCGCCTCCGACATCCACATCGAACCCCAGCCGGGCCGCGAGAAGCTGCGCATCCGCTTTCGCCGCGACGGCATCCTGCACCCCTACC
>JAYSCA010000334.1:0-3773 GCA_041915165.1 Ideonella sp. | reverse complement strand
CTTCTGTGCCGGGGTGGGCTATGTGATCAGCGCCACCTTTCTGGTGGCCATCATCGTGCGCCAGCCCGGCATGGCCGGCGGGGGCAATCTGACCTGGGTGGTGGTGGGCCTGGCCGCCGCCCCCGCGGTGCTCTGGTGGGACCGGCTGGCCCGCCGGGCAGGCGATGTACGGGCCCTGCTGGCCGCCTATGCGGTGCAGATCGTGTCCTTCCTGCTGCCGCTCGCGGTCGATGGCCTGGCCGCCGCGCTGGTGGGCGCGGTGCTGTACGGCGCCACCTTCATCGGCATCGTCGGCCTGACGCTGGCCTATGTCGGCCGGCATGAGCCCGCCAACCCGGCCCGGGCCATGGCCCGTCTGACACTGAGTTACGGCGCGGGCCAGATCCTGGCGCCGGCACTGGCCGGCCAGATCGCCCAGCGCACCGGCAGCTACCAGGGCGCGCTGTGGCTGGCCGCGGCGGTGATGCTGGTCGGCATGGGCCTGCTGCTGGCCCTGGACCGCCAGCAGCAGCGCCTGGCGCGCCTGCAGCCCGCCTGAGCGCCCCGGCCACGGACGGCGCGCATACTCCCGGGGATCGGCAACCCGGGACGGCCCGGGGCCGCACGCGAAAGGACCGCATGAAGATCCGTACCCTCACCCTGCTCGTCGTCTGGTTGCTGCTGGGCTTGTTTGCCGCGCTGAACTGGCAGGCCCTGAGTGCGCCCACCCCGCTCTCTCTGGGCCTGATGCAGGTCCAGGCCCCGTTGGGGCTGATCCTGCTGGGGGCCACGGTGCTGATCTCCGGCCTGTTCCTCTTCTACATCGTGTTCCAGCAGGCCCACCTGCTGGTCGAAACCCGCCGCTTCACCAAGGAGCTGCAGTCGCAGCGCGAGCTGGCTGACCAGGCCGAGGCCTCGCGCTTCACCGCCCTGCAGAGCCGACTGGAAGCGCTGGTGCAGCAGCAGGAGGCGGCCCGCCAGGCCGGCGAGCAGCGCCTGCTGGCCCGCAGCGAAGAGGCCGTGCGGGAACTGTCCGCCCACCTGGCGGAAATGGAAGACAAGCTCGACCGCAGCCTGCTTCGCCCAGCCCCCTGAATTCGGGGGATGCGGCGCCGGCCAATGCATTGGTGCAAATCTATAATCGACCCGCTTCAAGCCGACACAAGGAGACTGCACGATGACCAGAAACGCCGTCGCGCCCCAGGCGCCCCGCTCCGCTTCTGCTGCCACCCCGGCCCCCTCGGTCCGACAGGATGACGAGTTCATCCTCACCGTGAGCGGCCCCAGCCCCGAACTGCCCGAGGCCGATCTCACGGCCCTGCGGGACTGGCTGGCCGACACCTTGCGTGCCGACCGCCGGCATTACCTGGTGCTGGGCTCCTGTGCTCCGGATTCCAGCGAACAGCGGGCTCAGGCCCTGGACGCGCTGACCGAGCACCTGGTGGCCCTGGGTGTCGCCCCGGACACCATCCGCTGCACCCACGACGGTCTGCAGGTGCCCGCCGAAGCCGCGCACGCCGCGCCGCACCAGGTGCTGCGCCTGAAGGCGGTCGAAGGCGCCCAGATGGCCCGCGCCTCGGTGCGGCCGATCAGCAGCCTGTTCCAGGCCGGCTGAACCGAACCACCCCACCGCCTCAGTCGTCGGACTCGGCCAGCGTGACCCGCTGCTGCCGGGTCTGACCGGCGCGCCACAGGGTCAGCACGCAGCCATCGCCCGGCTGCAGCCGCTCCAGGGCGGTCAGCATGTCGTCCAGCGTGGCCACCGGCTGGCCGTTGATGGCCGTGATCACATCGCCGGGGATGACGCGGCCCTCACCGCGGGCAAAGGGCTTCAGGCCGGCCTTGGCCGCCGGCCCTTGCGCCTGCACGCGCACGATGGCCACGCCGCGGGGCAGACCCAGGGTGCGGTTCCACTCGGGCGGGGCGGTCGTCACCCCCAGGGCGGGTCGCACCATCCGGCCATCGCGGATCAGCCGCGGCACGATCCGGTTCACCTCGTCCACCGGGATGGCGAAGCCAATGCCGGCGCTGGCGCCGGTCGGGCTGTAGATGGCCGTGTTGACCCCCACCAGCCGGCCGGCGGAATCCAGCAAGGGCCCGCCGGAATTGCCGGGGTTGATCGCCGCGTCGGTCTGAATGGCGCCTTTGATCGGTCGGCGGGTGACGGACTCGATCTCCCGATTGAGCGCGCTGATGATGCCGGTGGTCAGGGTCTGGTCCAGGCCGAAGGGGTTGCCGATGGCATAGACCTTCTGCCCGACCTGCAGGTCGCGGCTGGTGCCCAGCGGCACCGGCTTGAGCAGCGCGGCCGGTGCGGCGATGCGCAGCACGGCCAAGTCCCGGTCGGGAAAGGCGCCCACCAGTTCGGCCTTGTAGCTGGACTGGTCGGCCAGCGTCACCCGCGCCGCGTTGGCGCCCTGGATGACGTGGAAATTGGTGACCACATGGCCGGCCGTGTCCCACACGAAACCGGTGCCGGTGCCCTGCGGCACCTGTTGAACGTTGAGCGAAAAGAAGTCCCGCTCCAGCCCCAGCGCGGTGATGTTGACCACCGAGGGCGACACCGTACGGAAGACCGCGATGTTGTTCTGTTCCTCGGCGTCCAGCGGAGCCCGCGGGGTCACGGCCCGCGGCACGGCGGCTGGCCGGGCGGCCTCGGCGCTGGGCACCAGGCCCGGCCACACCAGGGCCAGCAGGGAGATCGTCAGGAAGGTGCGCATGGGCAACGACAACGCGGGCCGAAGCCCGCGTGAGGTGTCATGGAGGGGTCGGGGCCGGCTGGCGGCCCCGGCGACTCAGTCGATCTGCAGGCGACGTGCGCCCGCGCCGGCCGCCTTCTTGGGCAGCGTCAGCGTCAGCACGCCCGCATCGTACTTGGCCGCGGCACGCGCTTCGTCAATGTCCATCGGCAGCTGGAAGCTGCGCGAGACGGAGCCGAAATAACGCTCGCTGCGCAGCACGCGCTCGCCGTCCTTCTTCTCGTCGGTCTGCTTGATCTCGGCGCTCAGCGAGACCACCGGGCCGTCGATGGTGACGTGGATGTCGTCCTTGGACACCCCGGGCATCTCGGCGTGGACGACATAGTTCTCGGCGTCTTCCTTGACGTCCACCTTGATCTGCTGCGGCAGGCCTTCGCCATGCAGCGGACGGACGAAGAAGCCGGGCGCCATGTCGCGGAAGAATTCATCGAACAGATTGGTACGGCTGACAGGCAGATTGGCCATGGTTTTTCCTTTCCCTCGGTTCACATGAACATGATCCCGGACGGCGGGTGAAGCCACCCGGAACCGCCGAAATCATCCTGAACCGTAGATAGGAGCGACTTGTGCTGCATCAAGAGCCGAGGGTGCAAAAAGCGTCCCCCGCAGCCCTCAATGCACCGGCACGCCCGTCTTGGCCTGCACTTCCTCGAAGGTGATGCCCGGCGCCAGCTCCACCACCTTCAGGCCGTGCGGCGTCACGTCCAGCACGCACAGGTCGGTGATGATGCGGTCCACCACGCCCAGGCCGGTCAGCGGCAGGGTGCAGGCGGGCAGGATCTTCAGGTCGGTGCTGCCGTCCTTCTTGGTGGCCACGTGCTCCATCAGCACGACGACGTTCTTCACGCCGGCCACCAGGTCCATCGCGCCGCCCATGCCCTTGACCATCTTGCCGGGGATCATCCAGTTGGCCAGGTCGCCCTTCTCGCTGACCTGCATCGCCCCCAGGATGGCCAGGTTGATCTTGCCGCCGCGGATCATGCCGAAGCTGTCGGCGCTGCTGAAGATGGACGAGCCCGGCAGCGTGGTCACCGT
>JAYSCA010000333.1:0-3778 GCA_041915165.1 Ideonella sp. | reverse complement strand
TTCTCGATGAACTGGGGCAGGACTATGTCCGCACCGCGCGGGCCAAGGGCCTGGGCGAAGGCCGTGTGCTGTTCAAGCATGTGCTGCGCAACGCGATGATCCCCATCCTGACCAACGTGGGGCTGGCGCTGCCAGGCATCTTCGTGGGCTCGTTCCTGATCGAGGTCTTCTTCTCCATCCCCGGCCTGGGCCGCGAGGTGCTGCTGGCGGTCAACCGCAGCGACTACCCCGTCATCCAGGCGGCCACCGTCTACCTGGCGGTGCTGACGATGCTGATCAATCTGGGCACGGACCTGCTCTACAAGCTGGTCGATCCGCGGGTGGTGCTGAAATGAATGCAGTGGTTCAACAGGCGGTGGGCACGGTGCCCGCAGCGGCGCCGGTCCGTTCGGAAGGCGTGTGGCACGCGGCCTGGCGCCGCTTCAAGGGCGACAAGCTCGGCCTGGTGGCGATGGTCGTGGTGGTGCTGTTCCTGGTGCTGATCGCGCTGTCGGCGGCCGGCCTGGTGGCGCGGGGCTGGCAGAACGAGGTGGGTGTGCCCAATGCGCCGCCCACGGTGATGGGCCCGCGCGCGGCGGATCCGAACCAACACCGGGCCGAGTCGCTGGCGCCCAATGTGGACCTGAGCGACGTGGACCCGCTGGCGCCGCGCTACGCCGAGTGGGCCGAGAAGGCCAAGCAGTACCACGCGGTGGAGGCCCCCAAGGCCGAGACCCTGCCGCTGGGCGGTGACCGCCTGGGCCGCAACGTGCTGGACAAGGCCATCAAGGGCACGCAGATCTCCGTCTTCGTTGGCGTGCTGGCGGCGGTGGTGGCCACGCTGGTGGGCACGCTGCTGGGCGCCTTCGCGGGCTTCTTCGGCGGCAAGGTGGACGACTTTCTGGAGTGGCTCTACAACGTCTTCACCGCGATCCCGGACATCCTGCTGATCTTCGCCTTCGCGGCCGTGCTGGGCCGGGGCATCGACACCGTGGTGCTGATCCTGGGCCTGACCGGCTGGACCGGCCTGTACCGCCAGGTGCGCGCCGAGTTCATGAAGCACCGCATGCGCGAGTATGTGCGCGCGGCCGAGGCCATCGGCGCCTCGGCAATGTCGCGCATGTTCCGCCACATCCTGCCCAACGTGAGCCACGTGATCCTGGTGCGCATGTCGCTGATGGTGGTGGGCTTCATCAAGAGCGAGGTGATCCTGTCCTACCTGGGGCTGGGCGTGCCGGTGGACCAGGTCAGCTGGGGCACCATGCTGGCCGAGGCGCAGAGCGAGCTGATCCTGGGCTACTGGTGGCAGCTGGCCGCCGCCACCGTCTTCATGGCGGTGTTCGTCACGGCCTTCTCGCTGATGGCCGATGCCTGGCGCGATGCGCTGGACCCGAAGCTGCGCGGCCTGGAGTGAGACGATGAACCCGAACAACGAGCAAGACATGCTGCTGTCCATCCAGGACCTGAAGGTGGCCTTCCGCATGGGCCAGGTGAACGGCCAGGAACAGCTGGCCGAGGCCGTGGGCCGCGGGGCTCAGGCGGTGAGCTTCGACGTGCCGGCCCACAGCACGGTGGCCCTGGTGGGCGAATCGGGATCGGGCAAGAGCGTGACCGCGATGTCCATCCTGAACCTGCTGCCGGTCAACGCCCGCCGCAGCGGCCGCATCCTCTGGCATGGCCAGGATCTGCTGCAGACCAGCACGGCCGACCTGCGCGCGCTGCGCGGGCGCGAGATCGCCTGCGTGTTCCAGGACCCGATGAGCTCGCTCAACCCGGTGTTCACCATCGGCCAACAGCTGATGGAGCCGCTGCAGGTGCACCTGGGCCTGTCGGCCAAGGCCGCGCTGGAGAAGGCCGAGGCGCTGCTGCAGGAGGTGGGCATCCCCGAGCCCAAGCGGCGCCTGAAGGCCTATCCGCACGAGCTCTCGGGCGGCCAGCAGCAGCGGGTGATGATTGCGATGGCGCTGGCCTGCGAGCCGCAACTGCTGATTGCCGACGAGCCGACCACCGCGCTGGACGTGACCATCCAGCGCCAGGTGATCGAGCTGCTGGCCAGCCTGAAGGCCAAGCGTGGCTTGTCGGTGCTGTTCATCAGCCACGACCTGGGCCTGGTGGGCGAGATCGCCGACCAGGTGGTGGTGATGCGCCACGGCACCATCCGCGAGACCGGCCCGGCCGCGCAGATCTTCAGCGCGCCCCGGGACCCGTACACCAAGGCCTTGCTGGCCTGCCGGCCCAGCCTGGAGCACAACCCGGCGCGGCTGATGGTGATCGACGACCACATCGCCGGCCGTCAGGCCGATGCCCCCGCGCGGGCCAAGGATCCGGCCGCGCCGGTGGTGCTGGAGGTGAAGTCGCTGGCCAAGAGCTTCTTCTTCAAGACCGGGCTGTTCGGTCAGCGCGAATTCCGCGCGGTGCGCGACGTCAACTTCAAGCTGAAGCGCGGGCACACGCTGGGCGTGGTGGGCGAATCGGGTTCGGGCAAGACCACGATGGGCCTGACGCTGCTGCGCCTGCATGAGCCGACCAGCGGCGAGGTGATCTTCGACGGCCAGGACCTGCTCAAGCTCAAACCGGCCGAGTGGCAGCAGATGCGCCGGCGCATCCAGATCGTGTTCCAGAACCCGTACGCTTCGCTGAACCCACGCTTCACCGTGGGCCAGGCGCTGATCGAGCCGATGACCATCCACGGCATCGGCGCGAACGCGGCCGAGCGCGAGCAGCGCGCCCGCGAGCTGCTGGTCAAGGTGGGGCTGGATGCCAGCGCCTTCGGCAAGTACCCGCATGAGTTCTCGGGCGGCCAACGCCAGCGGGTGGCCATCGCCCGTTGCCTGACGCTCAACCCCGAGGTGCTGGTGCTCGACGAGTCGGTCAGCGCGCTGGACGTGTCGGTGCAGGCCCAGGTGCTGAACCTGCTCAAGGACCTGCAGGACGAGCTGGGCCTGTCCTACATCTTCATCAGCCACGACCTGGCGGTGGTGCGCTTCATCTCCGACGAGGTGCTGGTGATGAAGGACGGCGAGGTGGTCGAGCAGGCCAGCGCCGAGGACATCCTGCACCACCCCAAGCAGGACTACACCCGCCGCCTGATCGGCGCGGTGCCCAAGGGCTGGCAGCCGGCCGGCGCGGCGTCCGTCGCCTGAGGCCCCTCAGGGGGCCGGCGCCGCGGTGCCGGCCTCCAGCATCTGCAGCACCGCGCGGGTGGGGGCTTCCAGCAGCGCCACCGGCCGGTGCGCCAGGCCCAGCCGGCGCACCAGCGGCGGCGCCAGCGGGCGCAGCACCACCTGGTCCGGCAAGGGGGTGGCGGGGCCGTGTTCCAGCGGCAGCACCGCCGCGCCATAGCCGGCGGCGACCAGGCTTTTCATCGCCTCGGTGTAATTGAGCTCGATGCGGGCCCGCGGATGCTGCCCGGCCTGGGCGAACCAGGCGGCGGTCAGGCGGTGCATCTGGGTGCTGCCGTCGTTGGCGATCAGCGGGCGCTCGGCCAGCCAGGCCGGGGTTACCGTGTCGGGCACGGCCCAGCCGGCGGGCAGCCAGGCCATCATCGTGTCCTCGCGCCAGGGGGTGATGACCAGCTCGCCCTGCGGTGCCAGCGGCAGCGCCACGATGCCCAGTTCCAGCTGACCGGCCAGCAGGCGTTCCAGCGTCTGCTGCGAGCCCAGGATGCTCAGTTCCACCTCCACGTCCGGACTGTGACGGGCCAGCTGGGCCAGCACCTCGGGCAGCTGGTGCACCACCACGCCGCTGGAGGTGCCCAGCCGCACCTTGCCGGCCCGGCCCTCGGCCACCCGGCGGGCGC
>JAYSCA010000332.1:0-3778 GCA_041915165.1 Ideonella sp. | reverse complement strand
ACCCAGTGCAGGGGCGAGCGCCCCAGCAGCCAGACGCCCGGCCGCACCGGCGGCTGGGCCGCGGCGGGGTCCAGGCCCGTGCGGGTGGTTTCGGCGAGGACGCGGGCGTCGGAGACGTCGTCCTGCGAATCGTTCATGCTCATGTCCTGAAATGGTCAAAGGCCGCCCAGCCGGCCAGGTCCAGCGCGGCCCCCGCCTCGTCCTGGACCTGCAGGCCCGGCGCGGCGGTGATGTGGCCGATGCAGTGCACCGGCACCCCGGCCTGGGCGGACGCGGCCTGCACCGCCGCCGTCGCCCCCGGCGGCGCGGTGAACAGCAGCTCGTAGTCATCGCCGCCGGTCAGCCAGGCCATGCGCTGCACCGCCGGGGACTGACGCGCCAGCAGCGGGCGACGCGGGAAATCGGCCAAGCTCAGCACCGCCCCGACCCCGGAGGCCTTCAGCACATGGCCCAGGTCGCCCAGCAGACCGTCGCTGACGTCGATGGCCGCGCTCGCCACGCCGCGCAAGGCCAGGCCCAGGGCCACGCGCGGCTCGGGCTGTTCCATCGCCCGGCGGGCGGCGTTGAAATCTGCCTCCGGCAGCGACAGGGTGCCGCGGAACACCTCCAGCGCCAGCCGGGCCTCGCCGGGCCAGCCACTGACCCACAGCGCGTCGCCCGCCCGGGCCCCGCTGCGGCGCAGGGCCTGGCCAGCCGGCACCTCGCCCATCACCGTGATGCCGATGGTGAGCGGCCCGGCCGTGGTGTCGCCGCCCACCAGCTCGATGGCGTGGCGGTCGGCCAGCGCCAGCAGGCCCTCGGCGAACGGGGCCAGAAAGCGCTCGTCGGGCCGGGGCATCGACAGGCTCAGCGTGAAGGCCAGCGGCTCGGCGCCACAGGCGGCCAGATCGCTCAGGTTGACCGCCAGCGCCTTGTGCCCCAGCCGCACGGGGTCGACGGTCGAGAGGAAGTGCCGCCCCTCCACCAGCAGGTCGGTGGAGACGGCCAGCTGCATGCCGGGGCGCGGTTGCAGCAACGCGCAGTCATCCCCCACGCCGAGCACGGCGCGCCGCACCGGACGGCGGAAAAAACGGTCGATGAGTTCGAATTCGCCCAGGGCCATGGCAGGGATTGTCGCAGCCGACAAGACGGCCCTCTGCCGCGATGATGGCGAGCGATACCAGGCGGCCCAGGGGGCCGGTTTTTCGCATGGCGACCTGGCCTTCTACAATTTGGGATTCCCTGCACCCAGCCGGGGCACACGAGACAAGGAACGCCGCGATGTCCACTGCCGAAGAACGCCAAGCCCAACTGCGCCGTGCCGCGCTGGAGTACCACGAGTTCCCGACCCCGGGCAAGGTCGCGATCAGCGCGACCAAGCAGCTGGTCAACCAGCGCGATCTGGCGCTGGCCTATTCGCCCGGCGTGGCCGCGGCCTGCGAGGAGATCGTCGAGGACCCAGCCAACGCCTTCCGCTACACCAGCCGCGGCAACCTGGTGGCCGTGGTGTCCAACGGCACCGCCGTGCTGGGCCTGGGCAACATCGGCCCGCTGGCCTCCAAGCCGGTGATGGAAGGCAAGGGCGTGCTGTTCAAGAAGTTCGCCGGCATCGACGTCTTCGACCTGGAAGTGGCCGAGAACGACCTGGACAAGCTGGTCGACATCATTGCCGCCCTGGAACCCACCTTCGGCGGCATCAACCTGGAAGACATCAAGGCTCCGGACTGTTTCTACGTCGAGCGCAAACTGCGCGAGCGCCTGTCGATCCCCGTCTTCCACGACGACCAGCACGGCACTGCCATCGTGGTGGGCGCCGCCCTGCTCAACGGCCTGAAGGTGGTGGGCAAGGACATCAAGCAGGTCAAGCTGGTGTCGTCGGGCGCTGGCGCGGCCGCGCTGGCCTGCCTGAACCTGCTGGTGAAGCTGGGCCTGCCGCGCGAGAACATCTACGTCACCGACCTGGCCGGCGTGGTCTACAAGGGCCGCACCGAACTGATGGATCCGGACAAGGCGCTGTTCGCCCAGGACACGCCGCACCGCAGCCTGCGCGAGGCGATCGCCGGCGCGGACATCTTCCTGGGCCTGTCGGCCGGTGGCGTGCTCAAGCCCGACATGGTGGCCAGCATGGCGACCCAGCCGCTGATCTTCGCGCTGGCCAACCCGACGCCGGAGATCATGCCCGAGGAGGTCAAGGCGGTGCGCGACGACGCCATCATGGCCACCGGCCGCACCGACTATCCCAACCAGGTCAACAACGTCCTGTGCTTCCCCTACATCTTCCGCGGTGCGCTGGACTGCGGTGCCAGCACCATCAACGACGAGATGGAGATCGCGGCGGTGCGGGCGATCGCCGAGCTGGCCCAGGCCGAGCAGAGCGACGTGGTGGCCTCGGCCTATGCCGGCACCACGTTGTCCTTCGGCCCGGAATACCTGATTCCCAAGCCCTTCGACCCGCGGCTGATGATCCAGATCGCCCCGGCGGTGGCCGAGGCGGCGATGGCCTCGGGCGTGGCCACGCGGCCGATCGCCGACATGGTGGCCTACGAGGAGAAGCTGCAGAGCTTCGTCTATGCCTCGGGCACGCTGATGAAGCCGATCTTTTCGGTGGCCAAGAAGGCCAAGGCCAAGCGCGTGGCCTTTGCCGAGGGTGAGGACCGGCGTGTGCTGCGCGCGGTGCAGGTGGTGGCCGACGAGGGCCTGGCCCGGCCGGTGCTGGTGGGCCGTGCCCACATCATCCGCACCCGCATCGAGAAGCTGGGCCTGCGCCTGGAAGAGGGCCGCGACTACGAGATCGTCAACATCGACGACGACCGCCGCTACCGCGACTTCTGGCAGACCTACCACCAGATGATGGAGCGCAAGGGCGTCACCGAGCAGTTCGCCAAGATCGAAATGCGCCGCCGCCTGACGCTGATTTCCAGCATGCTGCTGCACAAGGGCGAGGTGGACGGCATGATCTGCGGCACCTGGGGCACCACCGCGATGCACCTTGCGCACATCGAATCCGTCATCGGCCGCCGCGCCGGGGTGAAGAACTTCGCCTGCATGAACGGCCTGATGCTGCCCAACCGCCAGGTCTTCCTGGTCGACACCCACGTCAACTACGACCCGACCGCCGAGCAGCTGGCCGAGATCACCATCCTGGCGGCCGAGGAGATGCTGCGCTTCGGCATCCAGCCCAAGGCCGCCCTGCTCTCGCACAGCAGCTTCGGCAGCAGCTGCCAGCCTTCGGCGGTGAAGATGCGCGACACCTTGGCCCTGGTGCAGCAACAGGCGCCCTGGCTGGAGATCGACGGCGAAATGCATGGCGATGCCGCGCTGGACGCCGAGTACCGTGCCGAGCTGATGCCCCGCAGCACGCTGAAGGGCGAAGCCAACCTGCTGGTGCTGCCCAACATCGATGCCGCCAACATCAGCTACAACCTGCTGAAGACCGCCGCCGGCGGTGGCATCGCCATCGGCCCGATGCTGCTGGGCGCGGCCCAGCCGGTGCACATCCTGACGCCTTCGGCCACCGTGCGCCGCATCGTCAACATGACGGCCCTGACCGTGGCCGACGCCAACGCCGCCCGCTGACCCACCACCACGACAAGGGCTAGCACAAAAGCGAGCCCCCACTCACAAAACCCTCCGTTGCACGTTTTTCGGGCAGCGGACTTGTGGTATTTCTGCCAATCGGCTACGATGGTGGTTTAGGCTTTCAGGGTAAACCCGTGGTTTCGTCCAGTCCGGATTCGGTGGGGCAGTCCTTCGACAAGAAGGGCCGCGTCGCGGCAGCCGGGCTGTGCTGGAAGCGTGC
>JAYSCA010000331.1:0-3782 GCA_041915165.1 Ideonella sp. | reverse complement strand
CAACTGGCGATCTCGGCGGTCGAGTTGACCGCCTCCGGCTTGGCGCTGTGGTTCCTGCTGCCGGAAAGCGCCCTGCCACTGTTCAGCTTTCTGGCGCTGTATGCGGTGGCCATCGCCGCCGCGCTGATCAGCCATGTGCCGGGCGGCCTGGGCGTGTTCGAGGCGGTGATGCTGCTGGCCGCCGGCCCCGACCTGCCCACCGCCAAGCTGCTGGGCGCGCTGCTGCTCTACCGCGGCCTGTACTACGTGCTGCCCCTGGTGCTGGCCAGCGGGCTGCTGGTCGGCTACGAACTGCGCGCCGGCACCGTGTCGCCGATGGGCCGGGCGGCCGTGCGCCAGAGCCCACGCCTGCTGGCCGCGCTGACCCTGGTCGCCGGCCTGTGGTTGATGGTCTCCGGCGTCACCCCCTTCACCCGCGACGCGCGGGCCGTGCTGGTGGCCCTGAACGTGCCGCTGCCGTTGATCGAAGCCTCCCACTTCCTGGGCAGCGTGGCCGGGCTGGGGCTGCTGATCGTGGCGCGCGGCCTGCTGCACCGGCTGGACGCGGCCTGGTGGGCCGCCCTGGGTCTGTCGCTGGTCGCGGCCGTGCTGGCCCTGCCCAAGGGCATTGCCCTCAACGAGGCTGCGCTGCTCAGCGTGCTGGCGGTGTTGCTGGTGGTCTCAAGGCGCCAGTTCGACCGCCGCTCCTCCCTGTTCGCCCAGCACCTGGAGCCCGAGTGGCTGCTGGGCCTGGCCGGCGTGCTGCTGGCCTGTGTTTGGGTGCTGTTCTTCGCCTACAAGCAGGTGGCCTACAACAACCACCTGTGGTGGGAGTTCGAGCTCGACGCACAGGCGCCCCGCTCGCTGCGGGCGCTCACCGCGGTGGCCCTGCTGTCACTGGCCCTCGGGCTGTGGCAGCTGCTGCGGCCCCGGGCCGGTGAGCTGCCACGGCCCACGGCCGAGGCGCTGGCCCAGGCCGCCACCCTGGTCCAGGCCGGGCCGCGGGCCGAAGGCTGCTTCGTGCTGATGGGCGACAAGCGGCTGCTGTTCTCGCCCTCGGGCCGCAGCATGCTGATGTACGGCCGCCAGGGCCGCACCTGGGTGTCCCTGTTCGGCCCTTTTGGCGAGCGCCGCGAGTGGCCCGACCTGGTCTGGCAGTTCATCGAGCTGGCGACCGCCAACGGCGGCCGCGCGGCCTTCTACCAAGTGCGCCCGGCCGAGCTGCCGTTCTACCTGGACTGCGGCCTGCAGGCCATCAAGCTGGGCGAATATGCCCAGGTGCCTTTGCCGGAATTCAGCCTCAAGGGTGGCAAGCGGGCCAAGCTGCGCGCCGGCGTCAACCGGGGCGAGCGCGAGGGCCTGAGCTTCGAGGTGATCCCCGCCGAGGCGGTGGCGCCGCTGCTGCCCGAGTTGCAGGCCATCTCCGACGCCTGGCTGCAACAGCAGCAGGGCCGGGAAAAAGGCTTCTCGGTCGGGCGCTTCGACCCGGCCTACCTGAGCCAACTGCCCATGGCCCTGGTGCGCCAGCATGGGCAGTTGGTGGCCTTCGCCAACCTGCAGGTGACCGACTGCAGGGAAGAGGCCAGCATCGACCTGATGCGCCACCGCCCCGAGGCGCCGGCCGGCACGATGGACTTTCTGTTCGCGCGCATCATGCTGCACCTGCAGGCCGAGGGCTACCAGCGCTTCGGCCTGGGCATGTCCCCGCTGGCCGGCATGGCCGAGCGGCGCCGGGCGCCGCGCTGGCAGCGCCTGGGCCGCCTGCTGTACAAGTATGGCGACCGCTTCTACCGCTTCCGCGGCCTGCACAGCTTCAAGGACAAGTTCGAACCCCAGTGGGAGGCACGCTACCTGGCCACCCCGGGCGGGCTGGCCCCGGTGTTCGTGCTGGCCGACATCGCCGCGCTGATCGGCGGCGGCCACCCTGACGACCCCGAATCCTGATGACACGACACTCCGTCTCCCACGCCGCCTGGCGCCTGGCCTGCGGCTGGGCCGCCCTGGCCCTGACCGGATCGGCCCTGGCGGCCGAGCCGGCCCCGCAGAAGATCTCGCACGGCCTGTTCAGCGACGTGCTGGTGCAGCGCCCGGCCGGCACGCCCCAGCAGTTCGTGCTGCTGCTGCAGAACGAGGCCGAGGGCCCCTCGGCCAGCGAACGGGCGCTGGCCAGCCGCTTGGTGAGCAGCGGCGCCATGGTGGCCAGCGTGCCGCTGCCGCCGTTCTACCAACGGCTGGCGGCGCAGGACGGCAAGTGCACCTACCCGGGCGGGGCCTTTGAAAACCTCGCCCGCCACATCCAGGCCCAGGACCACCTGCCAGCCTACCTGCTGCCCACGCTGGTCGGCACCGGCCCGGCCGCGGCGCTGACCTATGCCGCCCTGGCCCAGGCGCCGGCCGGGACCTTCACCGGTGGCCTGTCGGTGGGCTTCTGCCCGCATCTGACCCAAGACCCCCCGCTGTGCGCCGGCCCCACGCTGAAGTGGCGCAGTGCGGACGCCGGTGTCGATCTGCAGCCCGCGCCGGTCGTCCTGCCCGCCCACTGGCTGGCCCTGGGCGCGGGCGAGGCCTGCACGGCGGCCCAGGCCCAGTCCTTCGTGCAACGCGTGCCGCAGGCCCGCTGGCTGGCCAGCGCGGGCAGCCCCGCCGGGGCCTTGCCCGCCGGGCTGGACGCGGCCTGGGCCACGCTGGCCGTCAAGCAGGTGCCGCTGGGCCCGCCCCCGAACCAGCTGTCAGACCTGCCGCTGATCGAACTCCCCACGCCCGACGATGGCCTGGGCCAGCCCGCCGGCGGCCACGGTGCCGCGCCGTTTGCGGTGCTGCTCTCGGGCGACGGCGGCTGGGCCAGCATCGACAAGGGCATTGCCAAGGCGCTGGTGGCCCAGGGCGTGCCGGTGGCCGGGATGGACTCACTGCGCTACTTCTGGAGCGAGCGCACCCCGGCCGGCCTGGCCGCCGACCTGGACCGGGTGATCCGCTACTACGCCGCCCGCTGGGGCCGCAGCCAGGTGATCGTGATCGGCTATTCGCAAGGGGCCGACGTGCTGCCCTTCGCGCTCAACCGCCTGCCGGCCGCCACCCGCGCCCGGGTGCAGCTGGCCGCCCTGCTGGGGCCGGGGCAGAAGGCCTCGTTTGAGTTCCACGTCGCCAACTGGATCGGCCCCAGCGGCGACAAGCCCATCGCCCCGGAGGCGATGAAGCTCTCGGCCAGCCACACCTTGTGCGTCTATGGCCAGGACGAGAAGGACTCGCTGTGCCCGGCACTGGCGCCCGACCATGCCCGCGTGCTGCCGCTGACCGGCGGCCACCACTTCGGTGGCGACTACGAGGGCCTGGCCCGCAAGATCCTGGAAGCGGCCGGCCACTGAGGGCATGATCCGGCCATGGACGATTTCGAGCTCAACC
This sequence comes from Ideonella sp., assembly GCA_041915165.1. Taxonomy (GTDB): domain Bacteria; phylum Pseudomonadota; class Gammaproteobacteria; order Burkholderiales; family Burkholderiaceae_C; genus Ideonella. Next base: position 401 of record JAYSCA010000331.1, on the reverse strand, counting down.
CCGACTTCTTCAAGCCGCCCGCCTTCCGCCCGGCCGAGGCGCTGCAGCGCCTGCGGCGCGAACTGCGCGAGGCCGGGCTGACCGAACGGGCCGGTCGCTTCGAACGGCAGGGGCAGGCCCTGCTGCGGGATCTCGCCGTGTCGACCGACGGCACCGCGCTGACGCTGTCCCTGGCGCGGCGCCTGGGCCGCACACCGGAATGGCAGCCCCGCAGCCTGCGCGACAGCGCCCAGCTGCGCGACCTGCTGGTCGAAGTCAAACAGCGCCTGGCCGCCAGCCGCGAGGACGACTGAAGCGGCGCTCGCGCGCCCTCACTTCTCGACGATGACGAAGTGCTTGCGCAGCGCTTCCAGCACCTCGAAGGAGCCGCGGAAGTTGGGCGGAATGACGACCGCCTGGCC
>JAYSCA010000330.1:0-3783 GCA_041915165.1 Ideonella sp. | reverse complement strand
GCCCTGCTCGACGATGCGGCCGCGCTCCAGCACGGCCACCCGGTCGCACAGGGCGTGGATGACGTGCATCTCGTGCGTGATGAGCAGGATGGTGAGCCGCAGCCGGCGGCTGATGTCGCCCAGCAGGGTCAGGATCTGTTCGGTGGTTTCCGGGTCCAGCGCGGAGGTGGCTTCATCGCACAGCAGCACCTCGGGTTGATTGGCCAAGGCGCGGGCGATGCCGACCCGCTGCTTTTGCCCGCCGGAGAGTTGCGCGGGGTGGCGGTCCCGCTGTTCGCTCAGGCCCACCAGGGCCAGCAGCTCGTCCACCCGGGCGTCCATCTGCGTGGCGCTGCGGCCGCCGGCCAGTTCCATCGGGAAGCGCACATTGCCGGCCACGGTGCGCGACTGCAGCAGGTTGAAATGCTGGAACACCATGCCGATGCGCTGGCGCTGGCGTTGCAGTTCGCGGGCCGGCAGGGCGGTCAGGTCGATGTCGCCCACGCGCACGGTGCCGCTGTCCGGGCGCTCCAGCAGGTTGATGCTGCGGATCAGGGTGCTTTTGCCGGCGCCGGAGCGGCCGATGACGCCGAAGATCTCTCCGGCTTGAACGGTCAAGGAAACCTGGTCGAGCGCCAGGGTGGAGGGTGCGGAGGCGCCACGCGGGCTGGCGTAGCGCTTGGTCAGGCTGTCGAGTTGGATCACGGACACAAAGGCCGTCCCGGTGGCGGGGCCCGGATGAGGGCCCGCGCCGGGAACGGCAGAACGCCTTCTGGTGAGGCTGGAGAGCCAGTCTAGACAGCTTGAATCAGACGGGGAAGTTCTGAATTTCTATTTGTTTAGACGACTATCTGAATAAGGACTCAGCGCAGCAGGGCGGCGGTGAGCCCGATCACCAGCAGGCCGAGGACCGCGCTGACGGTCTGCCAGAAGCGCACCGGGTGGCGTTCGATCAGCGGCAGCGGGCGGGGTTCGCTCACCGCCGGGCCAGGGGCCGTCAGGGCATGGGTGAACTCGGACAGCAGTTCGGGGCGGCGCTGCGGCTGGGGCTGCAGGGCGCGGTTCAGCACCGCCTCCAGCCAAGCGGGCAGGTCCGGCCGGTGTGCCCGCAGCGGCACCGCGCGGCGGTGGCGCCAGTCGGCCGGGCTGGGGGGCGTGGCGCCGGTGGACGGGTAGGGCAGCTGGCCGCTCAGCATCTGGTAGGTCAGCACCGCCAGCGCGAACAGGTCGGCCTGCGGCCCGGGGGCGCCGCCGGTCGCGCACTCGGGCGCGCTGTAGGGCGAGGCGCTGGCGGCGTCGGGCGCGGGGGCGCTGTCTTCGGCCAGGCCGAAGGCGCGCACGGCGCCAAAGTCGATCAGCTGCACGGTGCCGGTGCGGTCGATCAGCACGTTGTCCGGGCTGAGCCCGCCATAGAGCAGGCCGCGCCGATGGAAGGCCTGCAGGCCGCGGGCGATCTGCATCACCAGCTGGCGCACGGCGTCCAGCTCGGGGCGGGGGTGGTCGGCCATCCACTGGGCCAGGGTCTGGCCTTCCACATAGGCCAGCGCCACGCACAGGTAGCGGTGCGGGCGTTCGCTGGCGGCGGGCTTGCGCACATGCGGGTTGTCGATCCGACGCGCCACCCATTCCTCATGCTGGAAGCGGGCCAGGGCGGCCAGGTTCTGCTGCAGCGCCGGGGCCGGCACCTTCAGCGCCAGGGTCTCGCCCTGTGCGCCGTCCACCGCCAGCCAGACCTGGCTGCGGGCGCTGTGGTGCAGCTCGCGCACCAGGGTGCAGCCCTCGAACGACATGCCGGCCTGCAGCGGCGGCGGGCAGGGCAGGTGGCTGTCGTCCTGGCGCGGTGCGTCGGTGCCGGGCGGCAGGGCGTCGATGCGCACCAGCAGCACGGTGATGTTGTCCTGGCTGCAACGCTCCAGCGCCATCGCCGCCAGGGTGGAGGCGGCGGCGTCCAGCTGGTCGGGGTGACGGGCCAGCGCGGCCTGCACGTCGGCGGCGTTCAGGTACTCGTAGGCCCCTTCGGTGGTCAGCAGGTAGACCTCGCCCTGGGCCAGCGGCCAGTGGCGGTCGTCCACCGCCACCGTGGCGTCCAGGCCCAGCGCGCGGCCCTGGTAGCCCAGCACCGCGGGGCCGCGCACCCGGTGGTCCTGCGTCAGCGGCTCCAGCGTCTGGGCCTGCAGCCGGTAGATGCGGCAGTCGCCCACATGCAGCAGGTGGCCTTCGCGGCCCCGCAGGATCAGCGCGCTGAAGGCGCAGACCTGGCCCTTGCGCGGGTCGGCCTGCGCGCCCAGGCTTTGCGTCTGCGCGTACAGGCGGTGGTTCAGTTCCTCCAGCACCGGCCGGGCCGCTTGCTCGACGCTGGCCGGGTGGTCCACCTGGTAGTAGGCCTGCAGAAAGCCCTGCACAGCCTGCGCGCTGGCCTGGTGGCTGACCGGGCTGCCGCTCAGCCCGTCGGCCAGCGCCAGCGTGACGCCGTGGCTGGCCAGGGCCTCGCCGGTGGGGACACGCACGCCATGGCTGTCCTGGTTGACGGGTTTGCGGCCGGCCAGCGAGTGCTGGCCGATCGAGACGCGCAGTTCCTGGGGCATGCCGCCATTCTGGCCTGTCAGGCCAGCGCGCGCTTGGGCGCCGTCTTGTAGTGGGTGGCGTACAACGTGGCGCCCACGAAGCTCAGGCCACCGACCAGGTTGCCCAGCACGGTCGGGATCTCGTTCCAGAGGAAGTAGTCCATCAGCGTGAACTTGCCGCCGAGCATCAGGCCCGAGGGGAACAGGAACATGTTGACGATCGAGTGCTCGAAGCCCATGTAGAAGAAGACCAGGATGGGCATCCACATCGCGAGGATCTTGCCCGACACCGAGGTGGACATCATCGCGGCCACCACGCCGGTGGAGACCATCCAGTTGCACATCACGCCGCGGATGAACAGCGTCAGCATGCCGGCGGCGCCGTGCGCCGCGTAGCCCAGGGTGCGGGCCTCGCCGATGCCGCCGATCTTCTGGCCGATGGCGTTGGGCGCCTCGGTGAAGCCGAAGGTGAAGATGATGGCCATGAAGACGGCCACCGTCAGCGCGCCGGCGAAGTTGCCGACGAAGACCAGGCCCCAGTTGCGCATCACGCCGCCCCAGCTGGCGCCCGGACGACGGTCGAACACGGCCAGCGGCGCCAGCGTGAAGACGCCGGTCAGCAGGTCGAAGCCCAGCAGATACAGCATGCAGAAGCCGACCGGGAAGAGCAGGGCGCCGATCAGCGGGTTGCCGGTGTTGACACTGACGCTGACCGCGAAGGCCGCGGCCAAGGCCAGTATGGCGCCGGCCATGTAGGCGCGGATCAGGGTGTCGCGGGTGGACATGAGCAGCTTGGATTCACCGGCGTCGACCATCTTGGTCACGAACTCGGTGGGGGCGAGGTAGGCCATGGGGGTTCCTTCAGGACAGACAGACATGGAGGACAGTGCGGCACATGCCGGCGGCCGCCGGACATGAAAAAAGGCGCCCACACCTGGACCGGTTCGCACCGGTTGCAGGCATGGACGCCTTTGTCCACACATTCGCGCACCACCTGCAAGCACCAAGGGGCCTGCAGGGGCTGACTCAAGCCGCCATTAGCTTGATGGCCGTCGGGTAAGCATGTGCTGTGCCAGAGCTCGTGCCCGCGGCCGCGGCAGTCGGGCCGGAGAAGGGCTCAGCGGCCGGGGGCCGGCGGCACCCGCGCAAAGGCCAGGTCCGGCAGCGACAGCGTGGCCTCGGCCACGTCCAGCAGGCGCCGGTTCTGGTCCATCGCCGTCTTCTGCAGGGCACGGAAAGC
>JAYSCA010000329.1:0-3793 GCA_041915165.1 Ideonella sp. | reverse complement strand
CGCTCGACGTTCTCCACCACCACGATGGCGTCGTCCACCAGCAGGCCGATGGCCAGCACCATGCCGAACAGCGTCAGGGTGTTGATCGAGTAGCCGAAGGCCGCCAGCACGCCGAAGGTGCCCAGCAGCACCACCGGCACGGCGATGGCCGGGATCAGCGTGGCCCGCAGGTTCTGCATGAACAGCACCATCACGATCACCACCAGCACCATGGCTTCCACCAGGGTCTTGACCACCTCTTCGATCGAGATGGTCACGAAGGGCGTGGTGTCGTAGCCGATGTCGTAGTGGATCTGGTTGGGAAAGTAGGGCGCCAGCTCGGTCAGCTTGGCCTTGACGGCCTTGGCCACGCCTAGCGCGTTGGCGCCGGAGGCCAGCTTGATGCCCATCCCGGCCGAGGGACGGCCGTTGTAGCGGGTCTGGAAGGTGTAGCTCTCGCTGCCCAGCTCGACCCGCGCCACGTCACCCAGGTGCACCAGGGCACCGTCGGTGGCCGACTTCACCACCACGTTCTGGAACTGCTCGATGGTGCGCAGCTTGCTGCGGGCCGAGACGACGGCGTTGATCTGCTGACCGGACACCGCGGGCAGGGCGCCGAGCTGGCCGGCCGAGACCTGGGTGTTCTGGGCTTCCAGGGCCGCGCTGATGTCCGAGGGCATCAGCGCGTACTTTTGCATCTGGGCCGGGTTCAGCCAGATGCGCATCGCGTAGCCCGAACCCAGCGTCGTCACGTCACCCACGCCGTCGATCCGGCTGATGGCGTCGACCAGGCTGCTGGACACATAGTCGCCCAGGTCGGACGAGGTGACGTTCGGGTCGTCGGAGACGAAGTTGGCGATCAGCAGGAAGTCGGTGCCGGTCTTGGTGACCGTCACGCCCTGGCTTTGCACCACCTGCGGCAGCCGGGTGAGGGCCTGCTGCACCTTGTTCTGCACCTGCATCTGGGCGACGTCGCCGTTGGTGCCGGCCACGAAGCTCAGGTTGACGGCGGCGCTGCCGGTGGAGCTGGAGGTGGAGGACATGCTTTGCAGCCCGTCCAGCCCCTTCATGTTCTGCTCAATCACCTGGGTGACCGAGTCCTCCACCGTCTGGGCGTTGGCGCCGGTGTAGGTGGCGTTGACGGACACGCGCACCGGCGCGATGTCGGGATACTGTTCCAGCGGCAGGTCCAGGATGGACAGCGCGCCGGCCAGCATGATCAGGATGGCGATGACCCACGCGAAGATGGGCCGGTCGATGAAAAACTTGGCCATGGTGGCGTGCCTCGCTCAGCGGCTGGCGGCCGACGCTGGCGCCGGTGCCGAGGCGCCCAACGCGGCGGGCACGGCATGCACCACCTGGCCAGGCTTCACCTTGGCTGCGCCTTCGACGATCACGCGGTCGCCGGCCTGCAGGCCCTGGGTGACCCGCCATTGGTTGTCGATGGCCTGGGCCACGGTGACGGGCCGCAGCGCCACCTTGCCGTCGCCACCCACCACCAGGGCGCTGGCGGAGCCGGTGGCGTTGCGCTGCACACCGGCCTGCGGCACCAGGATGGCCGCCGGGTCCACGGCCTGGGTGAGCACGGCGCGCACATACATGCCGGGCAGCAGCACATGGTCCGGGTTGGGTACGGTGGCGCGCAGGGTGACCGCGCCGGTGGTGGCGTTGACCGCCACGCCGTTGACCTTCAAGGTGCCTTCCTGGCCGTAGGTGCTGCCATCTTCCAGCACCAGCCGGATGCGGGCGCTGCCGTCCTTCAGGCCGCCCTGCGTCAGTTGCTGGCGCAGCTTCAGCAGGTCGACGCTGCTTTGCGGAATGTCCACATTGATCGGGTCCAGCGTCTGCACCGTGGTCAGGGCGGTGGTCTGGCTGGCGGTGACCAGCGCACCCTCGGTGACGCTGGAGGTGTCGACCCGGCCGCTGATGGGCGAGCTGATGCGGGTGCGGGCCAGATCGATGCGGGCGCTGGCCAGTGTGGCCTGGGCCGACAGCAGTGCGGCCTCATCTTCCTTCAGCGCCGCCTGGGCGTCCTCCACCGTCTGCTTGCTGCTGGCGTCGGCGGCCAACAGGGCCTGCTGGCGCTGGGCGGTCAGCCGGGCCGCCGCCAGGGTGGCGGCCGCCTTGGCCACGCTGGCCTCGGCACTGCGGACGGTGGCCTGATAGGACGAGGCATCCAGTTGGTACAGGGCCTGGCCGGCCCGGACCTGGCTGCCCTCGGTGAACAGGCGCTTCTGGACGATGCCGCTCACCTGCGGTCGGATCTCGGCCGACTGCATGGCCACGGTGCGGCCCGGCAGCTCGGTGGTGAGGGGCAGGGACCGGGTCGAGACCGTGAACACCCCCACCTCGGTGGCGGCCGCCTGCGGGGTTTCCTGGTTCCGGGACGAGCAGGCGCTCAGGCCAATGCCCAGGCTGACGACCAGCAGGGCCCACGGGGTGCGTTGGGGAAGGCAAGAGATCACGGCAGCAAACCACTGGGATGACGATGGCCGGAATGCTGCGCCGCGAATGTGCAGAAAAAACGAGGAACCCTGTGCGGCGATGGGCCGTGCTTGCCGAGTCCGCCGGCCTGCGGCCCAATCTCGGCATGGCATTCCTGTGGTCCTGGCTGAAACCGCTGTCGCGCACACGGCTGTCCTGGCGCATCTTCCTGGCGGTGTTCGGCACCGGGCTGGCCGTGTCCCTGCTGGTGGGCGCGGCCACGCGCTGGAACTTCAACCGCGAGTTCCTCGGCTACCTGAACGACGTGGCGGCCGGCCGCATGACCTATGTGGGGCCCCGGCTGGAACGCGCCTATGCCGAGCATGGCAACTGGGACTTTCTGCGGGAGGAGCCGCGCCACTGGTTCCATCTGCTGCGGCCGGTGCCGGGCGAGGAGCTGCCGGCCGACGTGGACCCGGTGCGCCAGGCGCCGCCCACCTCCGACCTGACCGGGGCCAGCCTGCGCCTGGGGCTGCTGGACAGCCAGGGGCAGTGGGTGGCGGGCTTTCGCAACCAGGTGCCGGGCATGCTGCGCAACCCGATCCAGGTCGGCGGCGTGACCGTGGGTTGGCTGGTGCTGGCCCCTTTCCAGAGTGTGGCGGAAGGCGGGGCGGAGCGCTTCGGCCACGGCCAGGCGCAGGCCAGCCTGGCCATCGCCGCCGTCGCAGGCCTGCTGGCGGCCTTGATCGCCTGGTGGGTGTCGAGCCGCCTGCTGGCACCGGTGCGCCGTGTGGCCGCCGCCACCCACAAGCTGGCGGCGGGCGCCTATGACACGCAGGTGGAGGTGCTCAGCAACGACGAGGTGGGCCAGCTGGCCCGCGACTTCAATCTGCTGGCCCATTCCCTGGCCCGCCATGAGGCGCTGCGGCGCGACTTCCTGGCCGATGTCTCGCATGAGCTGCGCACCCCGCTGGCGGTGTTGACCGGCGAGATTGACGCGCTGGTCGATGGCATCCGGCCGGTGTCGACAGCGGCGCTTGAATCCTTGCGCAGCGAAGCCGAGCGCCTGGGCGAGCTGGTGAAGGACCTCAACGAACTGGCGCTGTCGGACGTGGGCGCCCTGAGCTACCGCATGGCACCGGTGGCGCTGGCCGAGCTGCTGGAGCGCCGGGTGGCCGATCACCGCTGGCGCTTCGCCCAGCGTGGGCTGGACCTGCAACTGGTGCGGCCCGACAAGGAGCCCGGCTGGGTGCAGGGCGATGACGGGCGGCTGCAGCAACTGCTGGACAACCTGTTGGGCAACAGCCTGCGCTATACCGATGCCCCGGGGCTGGTGCGTCTGAGCCTGGCCGCCCGCGGGCGGGAGCTGGTGCTGGACGTGGAGGACAGC
>JAYSCA010000328.1:0-3794 GCA_041915165.1 Ideonella sp. | reverse complement strand
CAGGCACTGCGCAGCTCCCGCAGGGCGGTGGCCACCTGGGGATCGTCCGGGTGACCTTGCAGGTCGATGTAGAAGTAGTACTCCCACTGGCCCGAGCGGGCCGGGCGGGATTCGAAGCGGGTCATCGACACGCCGTGCTGCTTGAGCGGCACCAGCATGTCGTGCACGGCTCCCGGGCGGTTCGTCACCGACACCACCAGGCTGGTGCAGTCGTGGCCGGAGGCGCGCGGCGTGGGATGGCGGTGCGGATCGGTGATGATCGCAAAGCGGGTCCGGTTGTGGGTGTCGTCCTGGATGGCCGGGGCCACCAGGTGCAGACCGTACTCGCTGCCGGCGCGGGCGCTGGCAATGGCGGCCAGCTTCGGGTCCAGGCCGGCCAGGCGGGCGCCTTCGGCATTGCTGGACACCGGGCGACGCTCCACCTGGGGCAGGTGGGCCGACAGCCAGCCGTGGCACTGGGCCAGTGCCTGCGGATGGGCCACCACGGCCTCGATGCCGTCCAGGTGGTTCTCCTTGCGCAGCAGGTTGTGCCGCACGAACAGGCTGGTCTCGCCGATGATGAACAGCGGTGTGGTCAGGAAGATGTCCAGCGAGCGGGCGACCACGCCTTCGGTGGAGTTCTCGACCGGCACCACGCCGAAGTCGGCCGCGCCAGCGGCCGTGGTGCGGAAGACGTCGTCGATGCTGGCGCAGGGCACCCGCACGATGGAGGCGCCGAAGAAACCGAGTGCAGCTTCCTCGCTGAAGGTGCCGGCCGGGCCCAGGAAGGCCACGCGGGTGGGGGTCTCCAGCGCACGGCAGGCCGACATCACCTCGCGCCAGATCGGCGCGATGCTCTCGGTCTTCAACGGGCCGGGGTTGAGGGACTTCAGGCCGTCGATGACCTGGGCCTCGCGTTCCGGGCGGAAGACGACCGAGCCTTCCTTCTTCTTGATCTCGCCGACCGCCAGGGCCAGGGCGGCGCGCTGGTTCAGCAGGGCCAGCAGGTCGCGGTCCAGCGTGTCGATCTGCTGGCGCAGGGCCAGCAGTTCCTCGGGGATGGCGGGCGGATTGGCTTGGGAATCAGCCATGGCGGCGGGCAAAGTCCTGGAGGTAATCCACCAGCGCCTGGGCGCCGGTGAGGGGCATGGCGTTGTACAGCGAAGCGCGCATGCCGCCCACGGACTTGTGGCCCTTGAGCTGCAGCAGGCCCGCCTCGCGCGCACCGGCGAGGAAGGCTTCGTTGAGCGATTCATCCGCCAGGAAGAACGGGATGTTCATCCGGGAGCGGGCGGCGGGTGCTACCGGGTTGCGGTAGAAGCCGCCGTTGTGGTCGAGGTAGTCGTAGACCAGCGTGGAGCGGGCGATGGCCCGGCGCTCCATCTCTTCCACCCCGCCCTGGCGCTGGATCCACTGGAACACCAGGCCGGCGATGTAGATGCCGTAGGTCGGCGGGGTGTTGAACATCGACTGGTTGTCGGCCACCAGCCGGTAGCTGAAGGCCGAGGGACAGATCGGCAGGGCACGGTCGAGCAGGTCTTCACGCACGAAGACCAGGGTCACGCCGGCCGGGCCGATGTTCTTCTGGGCGCCGGCGAAGACCAGGCCCACGCGCGACCAGTCGATGGACCGCGAGAGGATGTGCGAGGACGCATCCACCACCAGGGGCGCCCGGCTGCCCAGCGCCGACAGCTCGGGCAGTTCCGGGTACTCGACGCCGTGGATGGTCTCGTTCGAGCAAATGTGGACGTAGGCCGCCTCGTCGCGCAGCTGCCAGCGGGCGGCGGGGGGCAGGCTGTGGTGCCCGTCGGCCTCGTTGCTGCCGGCCGCGCGGGCATCGGCGTACTTGCCCGCTTCCTTCAGCGACTTCTGGCTCCACGAGCCGGTGATGACGAAGTCCACCAGGCCGCCCTGCGAGAGGTTCAGCGGCACGATGGCGTTCTCGCCCAGGCCGCCGCCCTGCATGAACAGGATGCGGAAGTTTGCCGGCACCTGCAGCAGGGCGCGCACCGTGCGTTCCGCCTCTTCGTAGATGGAGATGAACTCCTTGCCGCGGTGGCTCATCTCCATCACGCTCATGCCCGAGCCATGCCAGTCCAGCATCTCCTCGGCGGCCTGACGCAGGACTTCCTCCGGCAGGACGGCCGGACCGGCGGAGAAGTTGTAGGGGCGGTGCAGCGGGCTCATGCGCGTGGGGCGGTCAGTGCGGGGTTACTTCTTCGCGGGCTTGGCGGCCGAAGCGGCGGGCGTGGCCGGCAGGCCCAGCTTCTTGCGCAGCGTGGCTTCCAGCGTCTTCAGCTTGGGCTCGACGGTGGGACGGGTGTCGGCCACCAGTTTCTGCTGCATGGTGGACAGCAGCACGGGCGCCGCTTCATTGAACTTCTTGGCGGTGGGGGATTCCAGCCAGGCGATCAGCTGCTTGAGCTCGTCCTCGCTGAACTTCTCTTCCAGCACCGGGCCCATCGCGGTGGGGGCCAGCTTGGCAGCCCGGTCACGCAGCAGGGGTTCGATGTCGTTGTAGAACTTCTTGACCTCGGCCTGCACGTCCTTGCCGACCGCTTCACGCTTGTCGGCCGGCAGTTGGGCCACGGCGGGGCCGGCGGCTTCCAGCATCTGCTGGGCCGTCTGGCCGGCGATGGTGCGCGCCACGTTGTCCACCGACGGTTGCTGGAGCTGGATGACCTTGGCCACCAGTTCCTTCTTGGTTTGGGCTTGGGCCAGGCCAGCCAGCATCAGGCCAGCCGCCAGGGCGACGGACCAGCGGGTCATCTTGGGAGTCATTCAGCAGTGTCCTCGGTCGAACCGTTGGCGTCGCCTTCGGCGGCGCCGGCATCGTTCTCGACGATGCGTTGCAGGCCGCTCAGCTTGGCACCGTCGTCCAGGGCGATCAGCGTGACCCCCTGGGTGGCGCGGCCCAGCTCGCGGATTTCAGCCACCCGGGTGCGCACCAGCACACCCTTGTCGGTGATCAGCATGATCTCGTCCTCTGCGCGCACCAGCGTGGCGGCCACGACCTTGCCGTTGCGCTCGCTCTGCTGGATGGCGATCATGCCCTTGGTGCCCCGGCCGTGGCGCGTGTACTCGACGATGGAGGTGCGCTTGCCGAAGCCGTTCTCGGTGGCCGTCAGCACGGACTGGGTCTCATCCTCGGCCACCAGCATCGCGATCAGCGACTGGCCTTCTTCCAGGGCCATGCCGCGCACGCCGCGGGCGTTGCGGCCCATCGGGCGCACATCGTCTTCGTCAAAGCGCACGGCCTTGCCGCTGTCGCTGAACAGCATCACGTCGTGCTTGCCGTCGGTCAGCGCGGCGCCAATCAGGAAATCGCCCTCGTCCAGGCCCACGGCGATGATGCCGGCCTTGCGCGGGTTGCTGAAGTCGTTCAGCGGTGTCTTCTTGACCGTGCCCATCTTGGTGGACATGAAGACGTAGTGGTCCTCGGGGAAGCTGCGGAACTCGCCGGTCAGCGGCAGCACCACGGTGACCTTCTCGCCCGGCTGCAGCGGGAACATGTTGACGATGGGCTTGCCGCGGCTGGCGCGGCCGCCCTGCGGCACTTCCCAGACCTTCAGCCAGTACACGCGGCCCAGATCGCTGAAGCACAGGATCCAGTCGTGGGTGTTGGCAATGAAGAGCTGGTCGATCCAGTCGTCTTCCTTGGTGGCGGCAGCCTGCTTGCCGCGGCCGCCGCGGCGCTGGGACCGGTACTCGGCCAGCGGCTGGCTCTTGATGTAGCCGGTGTGGCTGAGCGTCACCACCATGTCGGTGGGGGTGATCAGGTCCTCGGTGCCCAGCTCCTGCACGTTGTGTTCGAC
>JAYSCA010000327.1:0-3805 GCA_041915165.1 Ideonella sp. | reverse complement strand
GGCTCGATCAAGATGGGCAACAGCAACGCCTCCTTCGGCTCGGTGGCCATCAACAACATCGACATGCAAGGCAGCAAGTTCTGGATCTGGGCGCACTGATCGTTCTCTGATCGCTGGAATCCAGTGTTCCGTGGCGCTGTCGGCGCCGGCCAGTGGGCCGGGGTTGATGGCGCCAAGCCCGCACGGCATGCGCTGTGCGGGCGTGTGCCACATGGGGCGGGGCGTTTGCGATGTCGAGTTGTTCCCTGAATACAACAGCCCGTTGGGAAGGGGCCCGGCGCATGGCGCTGCTGTGTGTCCTGGGTGGGGCCGGTGGCGCCCTCTGGGCCGCGGAGCCGCTGGACGATGCCGCGCTGTCGGCCACCTGGGGCCAGGCGCTGCTGAGCCTGGGCACCACCCACGACCAGGGCCTGGACTTCACCCGCCTGACCCTGGGGGCGGACATCTCGCTGTCGGCCAACTTCAGCGGCCTGCGTCTGGGTGAGTACAGCTGGTCGGCGCGCAACGCCACCGGGGCCGACATCGACATCGGCACCCTGCAGTTCGGGCGCAGCGACGGCACGGCCGCGCAGCGCACCGTCAGCCTGACCGACCCGTACTTTGAGTTCGTGACCTCGGGCAGCGGCAGCAGCCAGCAGGTGGTGGGCATGCGCTTCGGCTTTGGCGGCATCAGCGGCAACCTGGGCACCACGATGAACGTGGTCAGCGGCAGCCTGTTGATCGATGCGGGGGCGGCTGGGGTGATCGATTCGCGCAACGACCCGCTGGGCGGCAAGCGCTGGGACGGCACCAGCTGCGTCAGCAGTGCCAGTTGCACGCTGGCGCTGTCGCAGATCGGTGGCCTGCAGGCCGGCAATGCCGACGGGGCCAGCCGCGACTTCTTCCTGGCGGTGCAGAACCAGGCCGTCAACTACCCCAGCCTGGTGGCCGGGCTGGCCGCACCGGACACCGCGCAGGCCGGCGTCTGGCTGAACTGGCGTGATCGGCTGAGCGCGCTGAACACCCTGGGTATCGTGCCGCCCAACACCGGCAAGGCACCGTGATGGCAGGCGGCGCTGCGCATGCCGTGCTGCGGGCCGGCCTGTTGATCCTGGCCACGGTGCCCTCGGCCTGGGCCCTGGAGGCGCTGAGCGAGCGCGACCTGGCCCGGGTGCAGGGGCGCGATGGCTTCTATTTCAATCTGCAGAACTTCTCGCTGTCCGGCCAGCTCAGCCTGACCTATGCCGCGCCCGATGGCGCGACGCTGAAGTTCGGCGATCTGGCGATTTCGCGCAGCGACGACCCGAACCATCTGCTGGACGATCCCTATGCGCTGTGGATCGAGCGGCGGGGCACGGGCCTGGCCGACGTGGTGCACCTGGATCTGCCGCAGAACGCCGCCGGGCTGCAGCGCTGGCAGGCGGCGGCCGACCTGAGTGTGACGCCGGCGGGCAGCGCCTCCCAGGCGCTGGGCGCCCTGGTGCTGCAGGACCTGGCACTGTCGGGCGGGGGCGTGCAGCTCAGCACGCAAAGCGACGGGGGCGCGGGCTCCGGCCTGGTGCTGGGCGTGGCCCTGCGGGCCGACGTGGGGTCCTTGTCCTGGCGCGCACGGGGCCGAGGTGACGGCAGCGAGGCCCTGACACTGAGCGGCATCCATCTGGGCGCGGTCGATGCCAGCGGCCAGTTCACCGGCCAGCCCTGGGCGCTGGCCGATGTCAGCCAGCAGCCCGCGGTGCTGCAGGTCATCAGCGACGGCAACGGTGGCCAGGTGCTGCAGCTGAAAGTGGACTGGAGCAACAGCGACACCGGCGCCGCCAAGGCCGGCTTGTTGATCGACAACGTGCGCTTGGACAGCACCACCGCAGGCGCGATGGACCTGGGCAGCAGCCGCATCAGCAGCTTCCAGATCAACCACATGGACATGCGGCTGCGGCCGGGCAACTGACGATGGCGTGGCGAGCTGTGGTTTCCTGGACGCCGGCCCTGGTGGCGGTGGTGATGGCTGGCGGGCCCGCCCCGGCCGGGGCCGCTCCGTGGCTGCTGGACGACGCTGCGCTGTCGGACGTGCGCGGCGCCGGGCTGGGGCTGGGCGTCCATCTGGAGCTCAACAGTGCGCTGCTGACGGGAGCCACGCCCCAACCCAACCTGACCGCGGCCTTTGGCGACCCGGCCCAGCCGAACTACCTGGTGATGTATGGCGTGGGCGGGGTCCTGGACCTGTACGCCGTCACCCTGAATGTCGTGACCGCCGCCGATGGCAGCAGCCAGCTGGCGCTGGGGCTGCCTGGCTTCGTGGGCGTCAACAGCTTTGGCACCCGGGCCATCGCGGTTCAGTCGGACCCCACCGCGCCGATGAGCGCCGCGACCAGCCTGGGCGGCCTCACGCTGGACGGCACCGGGGCGATGACCGGCCGCCTGTTGGTGTGGGCCCGCTGACTGGATGCAAAGGAAAGAGCAGGAACCATGTGGATGATTCTGTTGGGGGTGGTGGCCTCCGTGATCATGGGCAGCGGGCTGGTGTCCCGCATCGAGCCCCAGGACCAGCCCCAGACGCAGGTGACCCTGCCGATGAAGGCCGTGGGCGGCGGGGTGGCACCCGAGCAGGTGGCCTTGCGTCCGCAGAGCGAGTTCAAGTTCGACCACATCGTCCACCAGGCCTACGACTACAGCTGCGGCTCGGCGGCGCTGACCACCGTGCTGCGCTACCACCTGGGCTATGAGGTGACCGAGCAGCAGGCCATGGAGGGCATGCTGACCTACGGCGAGAGCGACAAGATCATCGCCCGCCGCGGCTTCTCGCTGCTGGACATGAAGCGCTATGTCGCCACGCTGGGCAGCCAGAGCGCGGGCTTCCGCGGCGATCTCGCCGATCTGGCCGCGCTGAAGGACCCGGCCATCGTGCCGATCGACTACGCCGGCTTCAAGCACTTCGTGGTCTTTCGCGGCCTGCGCGACGGCCGGGTCTTCCTGGCCGATCCGGCCATGGGTCACCTGGTGCTGTCGCAGACGGAGTTCGCCTCGCTGTGGGACCGCAACACCCTGTTCATCATCTACCCGCCCGGTGACGCCCCGGTGCCACGCCAGCTGGCCCTGACCGACACCGAGATGGGTGTCGTCTCCGACGACCAGATCCGCGAGTCCGTGCGACTCGGTCCCTCGCCCAACAAGGAAGCCCTGGAGCGCGCCGTGCAACAGGGCCTGGGCTCTCTCTTCCTCCGCCGTCCATGAAAACTGCTGTTCCCTTCGGCCACCGTGCCACCTGTGTTCCCGTGTCCTTGCTGGCGGGGTGTCTCTTGATGGGGTTGGGGGCTGTGGCCCGGGCCCAGTCCGCGCCGGCGCCCGCGGCCTCACCCGCCTCCGCCCCGGCTGCGCCCGCGGCGGGGACGGATGCCGCCCGCGACGCGCTGAAGACCCAGGAGGGCGATGTCAGCCAGGAAAAGCTCCTGAAGGACACGCTGACCTCGGTCGAGAAGGCCTACTCGCTGCTCAAGACGGGCCAGACCGCCGTCACCTACGACCTGAACTACAGCTACATCGGCAGCGAGACGATCAACGTCAAGTTCACCGACAGCACGCTGACCCTGTTCGACATCCAGAACACGCGCGCCCACACCATCACCAACAGCTTCGAGCTGGACTACGGCGTGCTGGACAACCTGACCGCCACGGTCACGCTGCCGCTGATCAGCCGCTATTCGCAGAGCAACAACTTCAGCGGCCTGTCCAACGGGCTGGGCGACATCGCGCTGGGGGTGCGCTACCAGCCCTTCGAACAGCACCGCGACAGCGCCATCTTCACCACCACCGCCACGCTGCGCCTGCCCAC
>JAYSCA010000326.1:0-3825 GCA_041915165.1 Ideonella sp. | reverse complement strand
ACCGCCCCTCCCCATGCGCAGTTTCTGGAAAGACGTTTCGGTGTCGGCCGTGGTGGCCGGCTTTGTCGCGGTGCTGGTGGGCGTCACCAGCTCGATCGCCATCGTGTTCGCCGCGGCCCAGGCGGTTGGCGCCACGCCGGAGCAGACCGCCTCGTGGATCTGGGCCCTGGGCCTGGGCAATGCGGTGCTCACGCTGGGCCTGTCGCTGTGGTACCGCCAGCCGGTACTGACCGCCTGGTCCACCCCTGGGGCGGCGCTGATCGCCGCCACCCAGGGCTTTCCACTGGCTGACGCGGTCGGGGCCTTCGTCGTCTGCGCCGCGCTGATCACCGTGGCCGGCTACAGCGGCCTGTTCGCGCGGCTGATGGACCGCATTCCGATGGCCATCGCCTCGGCCCTGCTGGCCGGCGTGCTGACCCGCTTCGCGCTCGATGCCGCGCTCTCGGCCCGCAGCCAGCCCGTGCTGGTGATCGGTCTGGTGGTCGCCTTTCTGGCCGGCCGGCGCTGGTGGCCACGCTATGCGGTGCCCGGCGTGCTGGTGGCCGGCACCGTGCTGGCGACCGGCCTGGGGCTGCTGCAACCTGGGCAGATCCACCTAGACTGGGCCCGCCCCGAATGGGTCACCCCGCATTTCAGCTGGCATGCCGTGATCGGCCTGGGCCTGCCCCTGTTCGTCGTCACGATGGCCTCGCAGAACCTGCCCGGCGTGGCTGTGCAACGCGGCGCCGGCTACGACACGCCCGTCTCGCCCACGGTCGGCGCCACCGGCCTGGCCTCGCTGCTGCTGGCCCCCTTCGGTGGCTACGCCCTGAACCTGGCCGCCATCACCGCGGCCCTCTGCATGGGGCCGCAGGCCCATGAACAGCCCGAACGCCGCTACACCGCGGCCGTGTCGGCGGGGGGCTTCTACCTGCTGCTGGGCCTGGCCGGCGGTGCGGTGGCCGGCCTGCTGGGCGCCTTTCCGAAGGAGCTGGTGATCGGCATCGCCGGCCTGGCCCTGCTGGGCACGATCGGCGGCGGTCTGGCCAGCGCGTTGCAGCAGGAGCGCCACCGCGATGCCGCGCTGCTGACCTACGTGGTGACGCTGTCGGGCATCAGCGTGGCCGGCATCGGTTCGGCCTTCTGGGGCGTGGTGGTCGGCGCGCTGGCCCTGCTGGCCAGCCAGCGCCGGGCCTGAGGCCCCACCGCGCTCCCGCTCAGTTCGCCGCACCGGTGTCGCCGGTGCCGTTGTTCACCCGCAGCACACCGTTGTGCAGCGTGACATGCGTGCCCACCGGCACGCTCTGGGCCTGGGTCACGGTCTCGCGGCTGCCATCCTCCATCCGCACCACGACCTTGTAGTCCACGGTGGAGCGCACGTCGCGCTCGATCTGGTGGCCGACGAGGGCCCCGCCGATCGCCCCGATGATGCGGGAGTTCTTGCCGAACTGGTTGCCCACCACGCCGCCGACGACGCCACCGGCCACTGCGCCCAGGCCGGTGCCATGGCCCTTCTCCTTGACCTCCTGCACGGATTCGACCACCCCGCAGTTGGTGCAGACCGCCCGCGTGGCCGAGGCCGGCGGCGCCTGCACCGGGGCCACCGGGGCGGCCGCCACCGAAGAGGCCGGCCGCTCAACAGGTGCCACCGGCGCCTTGGCCAGTGCGGCGGGCTTGTGGGAGGCCACCTTGTGCGCCGGATGCACGACGGGCGCCGGCGCCGGCACCGCCGAGGCCCCCCCGGCCACCGAGGCAGCGGCCACGGACGGCACGGCACCGGAAGCCGCAGCCGACGCCGGCCCGGCCAGCACGGCCGAAGCCACTGGCGCGGGCAAAGCCACCGGCGCCGTGACCGGGGTCGACACCTTCTGCCAGACGAAGGCCCCCGCCGCCGCGGCCACCACCCCCGCGGCCAGTCCCGCCCCGGCCCACAGCGCGGGCGAGGGCCGGCGTGCGGGGGCGGCACCGGACAGCGAGGTCGAAGACGAAGACGAGGGCAAGGGAGCGTTCATGGCGATTCCTGTGTCGGGGCTGCGGCGGCCCTCGTGCGAAGAGTATGGACCCGTGAAAGGCCGACCGATGGTTCTGTAACGCGGCGACCGGGCACGGCGCTGACCGCCGCCCGCCCCGCAGATGTGACACCCGGTGTCGCCCCAGCGCCAGCGCAGGTCCTGGCTTCAGGGCACACTGCGGTTTTCCGACTGTCGCCCGCGCCATGAGACTGCTGTTCGTTGCCGACCCTCTGTCCACCTTCAAGACCTACAAGGACTCGACCTTCGCGATGATGCGCGAGGCGGCCCGGCGCGGCCACACACTGGCCCATTGCGGCCCGCAGGACCTGTCCTGGGTCAGCGGCGGGAAGATCAGCGCCCGTGTCCAGACCCTGGCCCTGACGGGCCGCGCCGGCCCCGGCGTGACGGACTGGTACACCGTGCAGGCCGAGGGCCGCGAGGCCCTGGCCGACTTCGACGCGGTCGTCATGCGCAAGGACCCGCCCTTCGACAGCGAGTACTTCTACGCCACCCACCTGCTGGGCCGGGCCGAGGCCGAAGGCGCGCGGGTGTTCAACTCGCCCCAGGCGCTGCGCGACCACCCGGAGAAGCTGGCGATCCTGGAATTCCCGCAGTTCACCGCGCCCACGCTGGTCACCCGCCAGCCGGACGACATCCGCGCCTTCCACGCCGAGCACCGCGACATCATCCTCAAGCCCCTGGACGGCATGGGTGGCATGGGCATCTTCCGCGTGCGGGAGGATGGCCTGAACCTGGGCAGCATCATCGAGACGCTCAACCGCGACGGCGCGCAGACGGTGATGGTGCAGCGCTACGTGCCCGAGATCGTGCAGGGCGACAAGCGGGTGCTGGTGATCGGCGGCCGGCCCGTGCCCTACTGCCTGGCCCGCATCCCGCAGGGCAGCGAGATCCGCGGCAACCTGGCCGCTGGCGGCAAGGGCGTGGCCCAGCCGCTGTCGGACAGCGACCGCGCCATCGCCGAGGCCCTGGGCCCGGTGCTGGCCGCCCGCGGCCTGCTGCTGGTGGGCCTGGATGTGATCGGCGACCGCCTCACCGAGATCAACGTCACCAGCCCGACCTGCTTCCAGGAGATCACCGACCAGACCGGCTTCGACGTGGCGGCCTGCTTCATCGACGCGCTGGAAGCGGCCGTGGCGGCCCGCTGAGCGCGGCCCCAGTGCCGCGCAGAGCGAGCCGGGGGACAATCGCCCCATGGCATTGCTCACCCTCACCCAAGCCCACCTCGCCTTCGGCCATGTGCCGTTGCTCGACGGGGCGGACCTCTCGCTCGACAACGGCGAACGCATCGGCCTGATCGGCCGCAACGGCGCCGGCAAGAGCTCGCTGCTGAAGATCCTGGCCGGGCTGGAGAAGCCCGACGACGGCCTGCTGCAGGTGCAGGGCGGACTGCGCCGCGAATACGTGCCGCAGGAGCCCTTCCTGCAACCGGGCGCGACCGTCTTCCAGGTGGTCAGCGAGGGCGTGGCCGAAGCCAAGGCCGTGCGCGAGCGCTACGAGAACCACGCCCCCGGCGAAGACCTGGATGCGCTGCAGACCCGGCTGGAGGCCCTGGACGGCTGGAACTGGGAGCAGCGGGTGGACGAGGCCCTGCAGCGCCTGGGGCTGGACCCGCAGGCCCCGGTGGATTCGCTCTCCGGCGGCTGGCGCAAGCGGGTGGCCCTGGCCCGCGCCCTGGTGGCCACGCCCGACGTGCTGCTGCTGGACGAGCCCACCAACCACCTGGACCTGGACGCCATCGACTGGCTGGCCGGCCTCTTGAACAACTTCCGCGGCGCGCTGCTGCTGATCACCCACGACCGGGCCTTCCTGGACG
>JAYSCA010000325.1:0-3827 GCA_041915165.1 Ideonella sp. | reverse complement strand
CCTGGAGAAGATCGCCGTCGCCCACGGCGCGCGCATCCAGGTGGTGGAAGTGCCGCCCGGCCCGCCGGTGATGAGCCCGCTGGTGGCCGAGGTCTACGGCCCCGACGAGGCCGGCCGCCAGGCCCTGGCCGGCAAGATCGCGCAGGCCTTCCATGCCACGCCCGACATCGTCGCGATCGACACCACCCTCAAGGAGAACGCCCCGCGCGCCTTCCTGCGGGTGAACCATCAGCGCGCCGAATCGGCCGGCATCGCCGTCAGCACCATCGCGCAGACGGTGCAGGCCGCCCTCTCGGGCACCGATGCCGCCTACCTGCACACCGGCCACGACAAGTACCCGGTGCCGGTGCGGCTGCAGCTGCCGCGTGACAGCCAGATCGGCCTGGACGCGCTGCTGGCCCTGCCGCTGAAGGCCGCCAACGGTCAGCTGGTGCCGCTGTCGGAGCTGGTGCGGGTGGAACAGGGCGTGATCGACAAGCCGCTCTACACCAAGGACCTGCACCAAGTCAGCTACGTCTTCGGTGACATGGCCGGCAAGCTTGACTCGCCGCTGTACGGCCTGTTCGCGATCCGTCCGCACCTGAAGGACGCCCTGCCGGCCGGCCACGGCACGCTGGGCGAGTACTGGATTCACCAGCCCTCCGACCCCTTCACGCAGTACGCGATCAAGTGGGACGGCGAGTGGCAGATCACCTACGAGACCTTCCGCGACATGGGTGCGGCCTACGGTGTCGGCCTGATCCTGATCTACCTGCTGGTGGTGGCGCAGTTCAAGAGCTACGGCACGCCGTTGATCATCATGGCGCCGATCCCGCTGACCATCATTGGCGTGATGCCGGGCCATGCCCTGCTGGGCGCGCAGTTCACCGCCACCAGCATGATCGGCATGATCGCGCTGGCCGGCATCATCGTGCGCAACTCCATCCTGCTGGTCGACTTCATCGAGCTGCAGCTGACGCACGGGGTGCCCTTCCGCACCGCGGTGATCGAATCCGCCCGCGTGCGGGCCCAGCCGATCGCGCTGACCGCGCTGGCCGCCATGATCGGTGCCCTGTTCATCCTGGACGACCCGATCTTCAACGGTCTGGCCATCTCGCTGATCTTCGGCATCCTCGTATCCACCCTGCTCACGCTGGTGGTGATCCCCGTCCTCTACTACGCGATGCTGCGTCACCGCCACGAAGAGGCTTGACCGCCGTTGTCAGAGCGGCACTAGGAGACAACAACCATGGCCCACATCGTCATCCTCGGCGCCGGCATCGGCGGCATGCCCTGCGCGTATGAACTGCGCGAGATGCTCCCCAAGGAGCACAAGATCACCGTGGTCAGCGCGGTGGACTACTTCCAGTTCGTGCCCTCCAATCCCTGGATCGCCGTCGGCTGGCGCCAGCGCGACGAGATCGTGCTGAAGGTGGGGCCGCTGCTGGAGAAGAAGGGCATCGGTTTCATCCCCTCGGCGGTGACGGCCATCGACGCCCCGGGCAACCAGATCACGCTGGCCAATGGCCAGAGCCTGGCCTATGACTACCTGGTGATCACCACCGGCCCCAAGCTGGCCTTTGACGAGGTGCCCGGCGCCGGTCCGGCCGCCCATGGCGGTGGCGGCCACACCCACTCGGTCTGCTCGGTGGACCACGCCGAAGCCTTCTGGCGCGATTACCAGGAGTTCCTGAAGAACCCGGTCGGCCCGATCATCGTCGGTGCCATGCCCGGGGCCAGCTGTTTCGGCCCGGCCTACGAATTCGCCTTCATCGTCGACGCCGACCTGCGCAAGCGCAAGCTGCGCCACAAGGTGCCGATGCACTACGTGACCAGCGAGCCCTACATCGGCCACCTGGGCCTGGGTGGCGTGGGCGACAGCAAGTCCATGCTGGAAAGCGAGCTGCGCAACCACGACATCAAGTGGATCACCAACGCCAAGACCACCCAGGTCGAGGCCGGCAAGCTGTTCGCCACCCAGCTCGACGAACACGGCAACGTGGTCAAGGAGCATGAGCTGCCCTTCAAGCTGGCCATGATGCTGCCGGCCTTCAAGGGCGTCGACCCGGTCGCCGCGGTGCCCAATCTGTGCAACCCGCGCGGCTTCGTGCTGATCGACGAGTTCCAGCGCAGCAAGGCCTACAAGAACATCTTCTCGGCCGGCGTCTGCGTGGCCATCCCGCCGGTGGAAGTGACCCCGGTGCCCACTGGCGCACCGAAGACGGGCTACATGATCGAGACCATGACCTCGGCGATCGCCCACAACATCGCCGACGAGCTGGCCGGCAAGCCCGCCACCGCCCAGGGCACCTGGAACGCCATCTGCCTGGCCGACATGGGCGACACCGGCGCCGCCTTCGTGGCGCTGCCGCAGATCCCGCCGCGCAACGTCAACTGGTTCAAGAAGGGCAAGTGGGTGCACCTGGCCAAGGTCGCCTTCGAAAAATATTTCCTCTCGAAGATGAAATCCGGGGCCTCCGAACCCATCTACGAGAAGTACGTGCTGAAGGCGCTGGGCATCGTGCGCCTGACCGACCGCTGATCCACCGTTTTCACTGGGAGTTTCTCCATGACCGTCACCCGCCTGCTGCGCATCATTCCCGGCCTGTTCATCCTGCTGTCCCTGGCCCTGGGCGTGGAGGGCAGCCCCCTCTTCGTCAGCAAGTGGTGGCTGGCCTTCACCGCCTTCGTCGGCCTGAACCTGCTGCAATTCGGTTTCACCAACGTCTGCCCAATGGCCTTCTTCCTGAAGAAGCTGGGCGTGCCGGAAGGCGAGGGCGGCAGCTGCTGCCGCTGAGGGCCTCGGCGGGAAATCTCCCTCCAGTCAGAAAAACCTGAAGGAAGACAGGACAATGGCAGCTTCCCCAACGAAACCCGCTCCCGACGGGGAGCCCTGTGCCATGTCGATGTTGACCGACGATAAGACCCGCACCGACCTGCTCAACCGCCTCAAAAGGGCGGAAGGGCAGCTGCGCGGCATCCAACGCATGATCGAGGAAGGCCAGCCCTGCCAGGACGTGGCCAGCCAGATGGCCGCCGTGCGCAAGGCGCTGGACAGCACCTACGTGCGCATGACCGTGTGCTACATGGAACAGGAGCTGGGCGCCCATGTGGGCACCACGCCCAAGGGCCGCAAGCAGCTCACCGAAGTCCTGGGCGAGGTGCAGACCCTGCTCGGCAAGGTCCGCTGACCGCCCCCGCCCCCGGAGATCGCGATGAGCCAAGACCTTGTCACCGTCCACCTGACCCAGGCGCAGGACTACCAGTTCGACGTGGATTTCGGCGCCGGCATCCCGCCCCTGCGCTGCGATGAGCCGCCGCCGCTGGGCCAGAACCAGGGGCCGTCGCCCATGCACCTGCTGGCCGCGGCGGTGGGCAACTGCCTGTCCGACTCGCTGCTGTTCGCGCTGCGCAAGTTCAAGCAGCAGCCCGAGCCGCTGCGCACCGAGGTGCAGGCCGAGGTGGGCCGCAACGCCGAGAACCGCCTGCGCGTGCTGCGCATGCGCGCCACGCTGACGCTGGGCGTGCCCGCGGCTTCGCTGGAGCACCTGGACCGGGTGCTGGCCAGCTTCGAGCAGTACTGCACCGTCACCCAGAGCGTCGCCCAGGGCTTCCCCGTGGAAGTCCAGGTGGTCGACGCCACCGGAGCCCGATTGAAATGACCTCTCCCGAACCCCTGTTGATCGATGTGCGTTCCCCCGGCGAGTTCGCCGGTGGCTATCTGGATGGCGCCGTGAACCTGCCGCTGGACCAGCTGCAGGCCGGCATCGGCCGGGTCGCCCCCGACCTGGCCGCCCCCATCGTGCTGTACTGCGCCTCCGGGGCCCGCTCCGGCATGGGCTGCATGC
>JAYSCA010000324.1:0-3831 GCA_041915165.1 Ideonella sp. | reverse complement strand
CGGCCAGTTGCTGCAGGGCCTGCAGCGTGTCGGGCACCAGCAGGCCCGGCAGGCCGCTCTCGGCCACGCCACGGCTGCCGATCACCGCCACGGCGCCAGCGGCCGCGGCCTGCGGCAGGAAGTCGTGCGCGTCAAAGCGTTCGCCGCGCAGCGCAACGAAACAGTCGCCGGTGGCCAGCGTGCGGGTGTCGGTGTGCACGCGGCGCAGCACCGGGTCGCCAGCCCCCACGCGCTGGGCGCCGGGGATCAACTGGGCCGCCAGGGACAGGGTGAGTTCGGTCATGCCGCGCGCCTCGCCTGCAGCCCGGCCTGGGCCACCTCGATGTCCGAGAACGGGTGCTTCACGCCGGCCACGTCCTGGTAGTCCTCATGGCCCTTGCCGGCCAGCAGCACCACATCCTGGGCGCTGGCCGCGGCCAGCGTCTGCAGGATGGCCTGGCGGCGGTCCACCTCGACCTGCACCGTGGCGGAACCGCTCACGTCGGTCATGCCGGCCACGATCTGGTCGACGATGGCCTGCGGCACCTCGTGGCGCGGGTTGTCGCTGGTCACGACCACGCGGTCAGCCAGGCGCTGGGCGATGGCGCCCATCAGCGGGCGCTTGGTGGCGTCGCGGTCGCCACCGCAACCGAACACGCACCACAGCCGGCCGCCACGGGCCTGGGCCAGCGGCTGCAGCGCGGTGATGGCCTTGTCCAGCGCGTCCGGCGTGTGGGCATAGTCCACCACCACCTCGGGCTGGCCTTCGCCGCTGGGCACGCGCTGCATGCGGCCCGGCACCGGGGTGATGTGGTGGGCGATCAGCGCCGCGTCGGTGAGCGGCACGCCCAGCGCGCGCAGGCCACCGATCACGCCCAGCAGATTGCTGATGTTGTACTGGCCGATCAGGCCGGTCTGCACCGGCAGGTCCTGTTCGCCACCGGCCTCGACCAGCGTGAAGCGCAGCCCCTGGGCGGTGTAGCCGATGTCGCGCGCCTCGATGCGGGCGGCGCCCTGGGCCGAGACGGGCCACAGGTCCAGCCCGCGGCCGGCCAGCTCGGCCACCAGCGCCGCGCCTTGCGGGTCGTCCACATTGATCACCGCCGACTTCAGACCCGGCCAGCTGAACAGCCGACGCTTCTCGGCCCAGTAGGCGGCCATGTCGCCGTGGTAATCCAGGTGGTCGCGGGTGAAGTTGGTGAAGACCGCGACCTCGATGCGCGTGCCGGCCAGGCGTTCCTCGGCGATGCCGATCGACGAGGCCTCGATCGCGCACGCCGCAAAGCCCTGCGCCGCCATGCCCGCGAACGCCGCCTGCAGCAGCACCGGGTCCGGCGTGGTCAGGCCGGTGTAGCGGATGTGCCCCTCACCACGGCCGGGCACCGGCGGTTCGCCCACGCCCAGCGTGCCGACCACGCCGCAGCGCCGGCCCAGCAGGTTCAGCGCCTGTGCCGTCCACCAGGCGCTGGAGGTCTTGCCGTTGGTGCCGGTCACGGCCAGCACCTGCAGCTTGCGGCTGGGCTGGCCGAAGTAGGCGTCGGCGATGCGGCCGGTCGCTTCCTTCAGATTCGACAGGCAGGCGATGCGGGTGTCCTCGAAGCCGAAGGCCTCGACGCCCTCCAACTCGACGATGCAGGTGGCCGCACCGGCCTCCAGCGCGGCCTGCACATACTGGCGGCCGTCGGCCACCTGGCCGGGCCAGGCGATGAAGCCGTCACCCGGTTGCACCAGGCGGCTGTCGGTGCGCAGCGTGCCGGTGACCCAGGATTGCAGCCAGCGGGCGGCCGCCTCGGGACTCTTCAGATGGGTGATGCTCATGCCCGGGTCCCTCCGGTCAAGGCGATCTGATGCGATGGGACGCGCATCATCAGTGCTGCTCCACTTCTTCGTTCTCTGCCGCCGCCGCGGCAGCCGCCGTCATCACTTGGGGCGGCTTCATGTCCATGTCCGGTGGCACACCCAGGGTGCGCAGCGTCTGCTCAGCCACCGCCTTGAACACCGGTGCCGAGACCAGACCGCCGTAGTGAATCGGCGTGGGCTCGTCGACCATCACGGAGATGATCACGCGCGGCGTCTCGATCGGGGCGATGCCGGTGAACCAGGCGCGGTATTTTCCCGCAGCGTAGCCACGGCCCTCCTGCTTGGCGGCCGTGCCGGTCTTGCCACCGGCGGAATAGCCGGTCAGCGCGGCCAGCGGCGCCGTGCCTTCCTTGCTGACGGTGCCGCGCAGCATCTGGCGCATGGTGCGGGCCGTCTGCGGCTTGAAGATGCGCACCGGCGCGCCGGCCGGGTGGCCCTTGACCAGGGTCAGCGGCGCCAGCTCGCCATCCCGCGCGATGGCGGTGTAGGCATGGGCGATCTGCAGCAGCGAGGCCGACAGGCCGTAGCCATAGGCCATCGTGGCCTTCTCGACCGGCTTCCAGGTGCGCCAGGGGCGCAGCTTGCCGGTGGCCACGCCGGGGAAGCCGATCTGCGGCTTGGTGCCGAAGCCCACGGCCGCATAAAGCTCACCCATTTCGCGCGGGTCCAGGTGCTGCGACAGCTTGACGGTGCCCACGTTGCTGGACTTCTGGATGATCTGCGCCACGCTCAGCGAGGGATGCGAGTGGGCGCCGTCGTTGACGCGCAGCGGGCCGACCATGAACGGATTGGTGTCCAGCACCGTGTCGGGCGTGGCGTAGCCGTCCTCGATCACCTTGCTGACCACGAAGGGCTTCACCGTCGAGCCGGGTTCGAACACGTCGGTCACGGCCCGGTTGCGCAACTGGCCACCCGTCAGGTTGTGGCGTTCCTCCGGCGTGTAGCTCGGGTAGTTGGCCATGGCCAGGATCTCGCCGGACTGCGCATCCAGCACCACCACACTGCCAGCCTTGGCATGGAACTGGTCCACGGCATCGCGGATGCGCTGGTAGGCGATGGCCTGCAGCTTGGAGTCGATCGTCAGCTGCACATCGCTGCCGTCGCGCGGCTCCACCGGCTCGCCCAGGTCTTCGACGATGCGGCCCAACCGATCCTTGACCACGCCGCGCGAGCCGCTGTGGCCCTGCAGCTGGGTCTGGTAGGCCAGCTCAATGCCCTCCTGGCCCTGGTCGTTGATGTCGGTGAAGCCCACCACCTGGGCGGCGGCCTCGTTCTCGGGGTAGCGGCGCAGGTAGCCCGGCTCCAGCGTCAGGCCCTTCACGCCCAGCGCGCGGATCTGCTGGGCGATGCCGCCATCGACCTGGCGCTTGAGCACTGCATAGGCACCGCCGTCATCCAGCTTGGCCTGCAGTTCACCGCCCTTGAAGCCCAGCAGCGCCGACAGGGCCCGCTTCTGCTCGTCGTTGGCCTTGAACTGCTGCGGGTTGATCGACACCGTGGGCGCGTAGACGCTGATGGCCAGGATCTGGCCGTTGCGGTCCAGGATGCGACCGCGGTTGGCCGGCATGTTCAACGTGGACGCATAGCGCTCCTCGCCCTTCTTCTGGAAGAAGTTGGCGTTCAGCACCTGCACATAGAGCGCCCGCACGATGAGCACGCTGAAGCCCAGCCCCACCAGCAGCACCAGGAAACGGCTGCGCCAGGGCGGCGTCTTCGAGGCCAGCAGCGGGCTGGTCGAATAGTTGACGCCGCGCACCGAGCTGGCGCCGCCGGCGCGACGGGTCCCCGAACTCATCGCGCCGCTCCCGTGGTGGCGGACGAAGCGGCCGGGCCGCGGCTGTCGTTGACGTAGAGCGTCACGTCGGGCGTGGCCAAGCGCATCGCCAGCTTCTCGCGGGCGTCGCGCTCGACACGCAGGTGCGTGCCTTCGCTGCGGCGCTCGGCCTCCAGCCGCACGGCGTCGGTGGCCAGCTGGCGTTCCTCGGCCTTGGC
>JAYSCA010000323.1:0-3833 GCA_041915165.1 Ideonella sp. | reverse complement strand
GGCAACTCGACCAAGGTGATCGAGAACTCCGAAGGCGCGCGCACCACGCCGTCCATCATCGCCTACCAGGAAGATGGTGAAGTGCTGGTGGGCGCCTCGGCCAAGCGCCAGGCGGTGACCAACCCGAAGAACACGCTGTTCGCCGTGAAGCGCCTGATCGGCCGCAAGTTCGCCGAGAAGGAAGTGCAGAAGGACATCCACCTGATGCCCTACGCCATCGCGGCGGCCGACAACGGCGACGCCTGGGTGGAAGTGCGCGGCAAGAAGATGGCGCCTCCGCAGGTCAGCGCCGAAGTGCTGCGCAAGATGAAGAAGACCGCCGAGGACTACCTGGGCGAAGCTGTGACCGAAGCCGTGATCACGGTGCCGGCCTACTTCAACGACGCCCAGCGCCAGGCCACCAAGGACGCTGGCCGCATCGCCGGTCTGGAAGTCAAGCGCATCATCAACGAGCCGACCGCCGCGGCCCTGGCCTTCGGCCTGGACAAGGGTGGCAAGGGCGACCGCAAGATCGCCGTCTATGACCTGGGCGGTGGCACCTTCGACATCTCGATCATCGAGATTGCCGACGTGGACGGCGAAATGCAGTTTGAAGTGCTGTCGACCAACGGCGACACCTTCCTGGGTGGCGAGGACTTCGACCAGCGCATCATTGACTACATCATCTCCGAGTTCAAGAAGGAATCCGGCGTCGACCTGACCAAGGACGTGCTGGCCCTGCAGCGCCTGAAGGAAGCCGCTGAAAAGGCCAAGATCGAGCTCTCGAACAGCTCGCAGACCGATGTCAACCTGCCCTACATCACGGCAGATGCCACCGGCCCGAAGCACCTGAACGTCAAGCTGACCCGCGCCAAGCTGGAAAGCCTGGTCGAGGAACTGATCGAGCGCACCATCGAGCCCTGCCGCACCGCCATCAAGGACGCCGGCCTGAAGGTGTCGGATGTCGATGACGTGATCCTGGTCGGCGGCATGACCCGCATGCCCAAGGTGCAGGAGAAGGTCAAGGAGTTCTTCGGCAAGGAGCCGCGCAAGGACGTGAACCCCGACGAGGCCGTGGCCGTCGGTGCCGCCATCCAGGGCCAGGTGCTCTCGGGTGAGCGCAAGGACGTGCTGCTGCTGGACGTCACCCCGCTGAGCCTGGGCATCGAGACCCTGGGCGGCGTGATGACCAAGATGATCAAGAAGAACACCACGATCCCGACCAAGTTCTCGCAGGTGTTCTCGACCGCCGACGACAACCAGCCGGCCGTGACCATCAAGGTGTTCCAGGGTGAGCGCGAGATGGCCTCGGCCAACAAGAGCCTGGGCGAGTTCAACCTGGAAGGCATTCCGCCCGCTCCGCGTGGCCTGCCGCAGATCGAGGTGACCTTCGACATCGACGCCAACGGCATCCTGCACGTCAGCGCCAAGGACAAGGGCACGGGCAAGGAGAACCAGATCACCATCAAGGCGAACTCGGGTCTGACCGAGGACGAGATCCAGAAGATGGTGAAGGATGCCGAGCTCAACGCTGCCGAGGACGCCAAGAAGCTGGAACTCATCCAGGCCCGCAACCAGGCCGACGCGATGATCCACTCGGTCAAGAAGAGCCTGTCCGAGCATGGCGACAAGCTCGACGCGGCCGAGAAGGAAAAGATCGAGGCCGCGCTGAAGGATGCCGAGGAAGCCATCAAGGGCGACGACAAGGCCGCCATCGACGCCAAGACGGAAGCCCTGATGACCGCCAGCCAGAAGCTGGGCGAGAAGATGTACGCCGAGCAGCAGGCGGCCCAGGCCGCTGGCGAGGCCCAACCGGGCGCCCAGGCTCAGCCGGGTGCGGAATCGGCCAAGGCCGGCGAGGACGACGTGGTCGACGCCGAGTTCAAGGAAGTCAAGAAGTGATCGGTGTGGCCGGGCAGTACCGCCCGGCCTTCCATCGCGCCGCGTCCGGCCCGCAGTCCAGCACTGCGTACCGGCGCGGCGTCTCCATTTCTCAGCGTTGAGTGCTGTTCATGGCAAAGCGTGACTACTACGAAATCCTGGGGCTCGCGAAAGGGGCCACCGAGGACGAGATCAAGAAGGCCTACCGCAAGCTGGCCATGAAGTTCCACCCGGACCGCAACCAGGGGGACGGCGCCAAGGCGGCGGAGGAGAAGTTCAAGGAGGCCAAGGAGGCCTACGAGATCCTCTCCGACGAGCAGAAACGCGCGGCCTATGACCAATACGGTCATGCCGGTGTGGATCCCAATGGCGGCGGCTTCCGGGGCGGCCCGGGGGCGGAAGGTTTTGGCGGCTTCGCCGAGGCCTTCGGCGACATCTTTGGCGACATCTTCGGCGGCGGTGGCGCGGGCGGCGGTCGCCGCGGCGGCCAGCAGGTCTACCGTGGCAACGACCTCAGCTACGCCATGGAGATCACGCTGGAAGAGGCGGCGCTGGGCAAGGAAACCCAGATCCGCGTGCCCAGCTGGGACAACTGCGACACCTGCGGCGGCACGGGGGCCAAGCCCGGCACCAAGACCAAGACCTGCAGCACCTGCGGCGGTTCCGGCACGGTGCACATGCGCCAGGGCTTCTTCAGCGTGCAGCAGACCTGCCCGCACTGCCACGGCACCGGCAAGATCATTCCGGAGCCCTGCACGGCCTGCAATGGCGCCGGCAAGATCAAACGCCAGAAGACGCTGGAGGTGAAGATCCCCGCCGGCATCAACGAAGGCATGCGCATCCGCTCGGCCGGCAACGGTGAGCCGGGCCAGAACGGCGGCCCGCCGGGCGATCTCTACATCGAGATCCGCATCAAGCCGCACGACATCTTCGAGCGCGATGGCGACGACCTGCACTGCACGGTGCCGGTGTCCATCACCACGGCGGCGCTGGGTGGCTCGGTCGAGGTGCCGACGCTGTCGAGCAAGCTGGAGATCGAGCTGCCCGAAGGCACCCAGCATGGCAAGACCTTCCGGCTGCGCGGCAA
Organism: Ideonella sp.; assembly: GCA_041915165.1. GTDB lineage: Bacteria > Pseudomonadota > Gammaproteobacteria > Burkholderiales > Burkholderiaceae_C > Ideonella. The sequence continues at coordinate 886 of JAYSCA010000323.1, read as the reverse complement.
GGGCATCAAGGGCATCCGCTCCGCCTACCCCGGCGATCTGTACTGCCACGTCACCGTGGAGACGCCGGTCAAGCTGACCGAGCACCAGCGCAAGCTGCTGAAGGAGCTCGACGAATCCCTCAAGAAGGGCGGCGAGAAGCACTCCCCCAACAGCAAGAGCTGGACGGACCGCGTGAAGGATCTCTTCAAGTAAGAAGCTCCCAACGGCGCCGCCGTCGAGCCCCACCGGGACACCTTCAGGTGTCCCTTTTTTTCGCCCTCAGTGCGCCGCGCGCACGCCCGTGGTGGGCGGCCCCAGCTGGGTGTCCACCCGCCAGACGCCTTCCGGCACGAAGGTCTGGCTGCCGGCCAACCACTGATAGCGGTTGTAGTAGATGAACGGCCCCTGGGCGGTGATGAAGTACTCCGGATCCATGCGCACGCGCGCGGGCGCATCCGCGGGCGTCAGGTTCACCAGGGCCGCGTTCTCCGGCAGGATGCCCACCATCGCCAGCCGGCTGGGCTGGGAGAAATCGGACGGATCCTGACTCGTGTTCATCTGGAAGAAGATGTAGGACTTGCCGTTGTGGATGAAGTACTCCGGCGACCACAGGTAGGGGGTCTCGGCCGGCAGCGACACCTCGTTGAGGATCACCCAGCGCCGGCGGCCATTGGCTTGCAGCTGATCACGGTAGACGACCAGCTGCGTCCCGTTGCGGATGGAGAAGAACACCCAGTCGCCGCCATATTCCGGCGCCGACCACATCATCGCGCCGAAGTTGTCGGCGGCCTCGTTGGTGATCTGCTCCTTCGCACCGGTGTCGGTGTCATACAGGAACACGGCGTGGTAGCCGGCCGAGGCCGTCAAGCGCTGCCCCCGCGCCGACATGATGATCTTGTGGGAACC
>JAYSCA010000322.1:0-3834 GCA_041915165.1 Ideonella sp. | reverse complement strand
ACGTCGATCTCGCCCTTCACGCCCGGGTTGGCGTACAGGTAGGGACGGCCCCAGGGGTCGTTGGGCAGCTTGTCCAGGTAGGGGCGCCAGTTGGGCGGCACCGGGGTGGTGCCGGGCTTGTGGATCAGCGCGTCCAGACCTTGCTCGGCCGTGGGGTAGCGCTGGTTGTCGAGCTTGTAGAGCTTGAGCGCCTGCATCAGGTTGCCCACATCGGTCTTGGCGGCTGTCACCCGGGCGTCATCGGCGCGGTCGAGCACGTTCGGCACAATCAGCGCGGCCAGCACGCCGATGATCACCAGCACGACCATCAGCTCGATCAGCGTGAAACCGGCTTGGCGCAGTCGTCGGATCGGCTGCTTTGAAAACGTCACAGACATGGTGGTCAAGGGAGGCCGAATGGCCATGGTTCTCGATGCGGGCCTGCATGATAATCGTCCAATGGCGTCGCGTTTATTAACGTTCGTGGTATGGGCCCTGGTGGCCGTCAGTGCACTGTTCTGGGGCTTGAAGCTCTTCGTTCGCGCGCCGGGCTTGCCCAGTGGAACCCAGGCCGTGGTGGCTGGTTTGCCGCAGGGCGGCGCGTTGACCCGGGTGCTGGGCACGGTGGTGGCCGCGCAGGACGACGCCAGCGAGGACGAGGGGGCGGGCCGCTTTCAGCTCTGGGGCATCGTGGCCCCGGTCGGCGCGGCCGCGCACAGCCAGGGCGTGGCGCTGATTTCGGTCGACGGCCAGCCGGCTCGGCCCTGGCGCACCGGCGCGGTGGTGTCCGGCGACACGGTGCTGCTGTCGGTCAGCAAGCGCGCGGTGCAGTTGGGCCCCAAGGGCGGACCGGTGAGCACCGAACTGACGCTGCCGGACCCCGACTCGGTCCAGCGCAGTGCGCCCAATGCGGGTGCTCCGCTCAACCGTCCGGGTCTGGTGGCGCCAGTGCGTCCCATGATGCAGGATGCGGCTGCGCCGCAGGCCCAGCCGGGCGCCGCCCCGGCACCGGCTGCTCAAGACGACGAGTGAGGGCGCTCGGCTGCCTCGCACGGGGGCGGCAGCGGAGGCACGAAATCCCAGCCGAACGGGCCGTCGCGCAACTGGATCGGTCCTTCGCTGGCCGGGCAGTCCGGGCGGGCGGCGCGTTGCCAGCGCAGGTGCAGTGCGGCGCTGTCCGCGCGCCAGCGCCGGAAGCTCAGTTGCAGACCGGCGGGCGCGTCGTAGCGGAAAACCTGGCTCCAGCGCGTGCCGCTGCGCTGAAGCAGCGCGAGGCTGCTGCCTTCGGTTGGCAGGCCCGGGACCACGGTGATCATCAGGTGGCCATCCGGTGCGGGCCATGGCGGTGCGTCCACGGCCAGGCGCTGTCCTGAGGCCAGCGAGGCCAGGGTGAACTGCACGTCAGCGGCCTGCAGCGCCACGCCGGGCGGCAGCAGCGGCCACTGCGCGATCAGCCAGTCGGTGCCGGCCCGGTCCAGCGGGCCGACGGCGCGGTAATGGCCCTCGGGGCCATCGAGAAAATCCACCGAAGGCCGGCCAGGGGCCTGGAGCCGCAGCAGCGCCCCTTCCCGCTGGCCGTGGCCGAGACGGTGGGCGCGGGCCGGCGCTGACAGCGCGGCCACCTCCCGCGCATTCAGGCACGTCAGCGGTACCGCCGCCTCACGGCACCGGGCCCACCACTGCGGTGCGTCGTCCCGGGCAGAGGCCGCCATCGCCATGCCGGCGGTCAGCAGCAGGCCACCGGCCCCGACGATGATCCCTGCAAGCCGCGTCCCGGTGCGTGCCATGAAGCTCCTCCTGCGGCCGATTCTGCATGGCCGCCTGGGCCGGGGGAAGGGCCCGGAGGTGTCAGCGTGCCGGGTCGTCCGGATCCAGGAAGCGGGCCGGGCGCTTTTCGTTGAAGGCGGCCAGCCCCTCGCGGTGTTCGGCCGACGGGGCATAGGCGTAATGGGGGGTGCGCTCGGCGCGGCTGCTGGCGGGGGCCTGGGTGAAGCGTCGCAGGGCCTGCTTGTTCAGCCGCATGGCCTGGGGCGAGAGCTCGGCGATGCGCTGGGCGGTGCGCAGCGCTTCGGTGGCCACGTCGCCATCGGGCAGCACCCGCGTCACCAGGCCGCGCTGTCGGGCCTCCTGGGCATTGAGCACCCGGGCTTCGAGCAGCAGTTCGCGCAGCACGGTTTCGCCGACCACGCGGGCCACGATCTCGATCTCGCGCGGGGCCATCGGAAAGCCCAGCTTGGCGATGGGCACGCCAAAGCGGCTGCTTTCGCCACACAGGCGCAGGTCGCAGCAGGCGGCGATTTCCAGCCCGCCGCCGATGCAGGCGCCGTCGATCTGCGCGATCAGCGGCACATCGCAGGCCAGCATGGCTTCCAGCGCGGGGGCGACGGTTTCCTCGTGGAAGCTGGCCAGCGTCGCCGGGTCGAAGCGGAAGCGCGGGAATTCCTCGATGTCGCCCCCGGCCACGAAGCTGCCGCCCTCGCCCTGCACGATGACCGCCCGCGGCGGCCGGGCGGCCTGGCGGATGGCGTCGAAGCCGCTGCGCAGGTCACGCCACATGGCGATGTCCAGCGCGTTGAGCTTGCCGGGGTGGCTGATCACGACGTGGGCGATGCCCTGGGCATCGGCGGGATGGAAGTGGATGTGGCCAGGCATGGCGATTCGGTGACGGAGGGGGAAAAGGGGATCCCCATGATTTCACCACGCGGGGGCACCCATTGGGACTATCCCGCGGAGGGGGCCACAAGCCGGGGCTGGCCCCGCAGAATCGCTCGGCCTCCGCACGGGAGGCCACCACAGGGAGAGAACCCATGAACTTCGTCAAGACCGGTCGCCCGCCGTGGCGACCGCTGGGGATGCTGTGCGTCTGGATGGGCGTGGCGGGGGCGGCGCTGGCCGCGGGCCATCCCTTGCCGCCAGGGGTGCGCGGGCCGGTGACGGTGCGGGTCACCGACGGCGTCAGCGACGATCTGCTGACCGCGGGCCTGGGCAAGACGGGCCTGATGGGCGCGGCGCCAACCTACGTCGATCCGGCCCACCCGACGGCCAGTGAGTTGCGCCGCAACGCGATCTACACCAACTACCGGGCGCTGGTGGACATCACGGCGCTGGGGGGCATGGGGGTCTTCTACGGGCCCAACATCGATATCCATGGCCAGGACACCCTGGGCGAGGGCAAGATCGCCGGCCGCGAATACCTGGCCTGGGCCGATGACGGCAGCGGGCGCCAGAACGTGACCCTGATGGTGCAGGTGCCGGTGAGCTTTGATCCGGCCCGCCCCTGCATCGTCACGGCCACCTCCTCGGGCTCACGCGGCATCTATGGGGCGATCGGCACCGCCGGCGAATGGGGGCTCAAGCATGGCTGTGCGGTGGCCTACACCGACAAGGGCTCGGGCAACGGTTACGACGACCTGATGACCGGGGTGGTCACCTCCCGCGAGGGCGTGCCGATGGACGCAGCCAGCGCAGGGACCGAGGCCCTGTTCCGGGTGCGGGCACCGGCCCAGAAACTGGCCGACTTCAACGCGGCCTTGCCCAACCGCATGGCCTACAAGCATGCCCACTCCCGGCTCAACCCCGAGAAGGACTGGGGCCAGAACACCCTGAGCGCCATCCGCTTTGCCCTGGATGTGCTGAATGCGCAGCACGCGGGCGGACGCCATCTGAGTCCCGGCAACACCCTGGTCATCGCCTCCAGCGTCTCCAACGGCGGTGGTGCCGCGCTGGCCGCGGCCGAGCAGGACACCGAAGGCCTGATCGATGCGGTGGCGGTGAGCGAGCCCAACGCCCAACCCCGGCCCACGCCGGGGGTGCAGATCCGCCAGGGCAGCGCGACGGTGCCGGTGACCGGATTGC
>JAYSCA010000321.1:0-3836 GCA_041915165.1 Ideonella sp. | reverse complement strand
GGCGACAACGTGTCGATCACGGTCAAGCTGATCGCCCCGATCGCGATGGAAGAAGGCCTGCGCTTCGCCATCCGTGAAGGCGGCCGCACCGTCGGCGCCGGCGTCGTTGCCAAGATCATCGAGTAATTGCATGACCTGCCGGCTCGGGTATTTCGCCCGGCCGGCCTCATCGCTCTTTACAAGGAACCGTCATGCAAAAGCAAAAGATCCGCATCCGTCTGAAGGCCTTCGATTACAAGCTGATCGACCAGTCGGCCCTGGAAATCGTTGACACCGCCAAGCGCACCGGCGCGATCGTCAAGGGCCCGGTGCCCCTGCCGACCCGCATGCAGCGTTTCGACATCCTGCGTTCGCCGCACGTCAACAAGACCAGCCGCGACCAGTTCGAGATCCGCACCCACCAGCGTCTGATGGACATCGTCGACCCGACCGACAAGACGGTTGACGCCCTGATGAAGCTGGACCTGCCGGCGGGCGTGGACGTCGAGATCAAGCTGCAGTAATTGCCGCTGTCTCGGGTGAAGCAGTTGCGGCGCCTGCTGTAACTGCTATACTCGCAAGCTTTTGGACGATTGGCCGCCTTCGGGCGGCCTTTCGTCCAGTGTCCGTTTCGGGTGATCTTTCTTCGGAGAGGTCGCGCGCAGCGGGAATAGTCGGCCCGGCCAATCGATGTCGGGTCTGTGAAAACCAGCCCTTCGAGTCCTTGGAGACCAGAAGGGGCGGAGAAAAACCATGAGTCTGAGCAACCGTCTCGGCTTGCTGGGCCGCAAGGTGGGCATGATGCGTGTGTTCACGGACGATGGCGATGCCATCCCCGTGACCGTGCTGGATGTGTCCAATAACCGCGTCACCCAGATCAAGACCGTCGAGACCGACGGCTACAACGCCGTTCAGCTGGCGTTCGGCGCGCGCAAAGCATCGCGCGTGACCAAGCCGGAAGCCGGCCACCTCGCCAAGGCGGGCGTGGAAGCCGGTGAGATCCTGAAGGAATTCCGCGTCGAGGCTGCGGTCGCTGCCGAGTACAAGGCAGGTGCCACCGTGCCGGTGACGCTGTTTGCCGCGGGCGAGAAGGTCGACGTGCAAGGCACCTCGATCGGTAAGGGCTACGCTGGCACCATCAAGCGCCACAACTTCGGCTCGCAGCGCGCGTCGCACGGCAACAGCCGTTCGCACAACGTGCCGGGCTCGATCTCGATGGCGCAGGACCCGGGCCGCGTGTTCCCGGGCAAGAAGATGACCGGTCACATGGGCGATGAGACCGTGACCACCCAGAACCTGGACATCGTCCGCGTGGACGAAGCCCGCCAGCTGCTGCTGGTCCGTGGCGCGGTGCCGGGCGCCAAGAACGGTTTCGTGACCGTGCGTCCCGCCGTCAAGGCCAAGGTCAAGAAGGGAGCCAACTGATGCAACTCGAGCTCCTGAACGAACAAGGTCAGGCCACCTCGAAGGTGGACGCTCCTGACGCCGTGTTTGCCCGCGACTACAACGAAGCGCTGGTGCACCAGATCGTGGTGGCCTATCAGGCCAACGCCCGCTCTGGCACGCGCAAGCAGCTGACCCGTCGCGAAGTGCATCACTCGACCAAGAAGCCCTTCCGTCAGAAGGGCACCGGCAACGCACGTGCCGGTATGACCTCCTCGCCGCTGTGGCGCGGGGGCGGTCGTACCTTCCCGAACACCCCTGAAGAGAACTTCTCTCAGAAGGTGAACAAGAAGATGTACCGCGCCGGCATGGCGACCATCCTGTCCCAGCTGGCCCGTGACGGCCGTCTGGCGATCGTGGATTCGCTGACGGTGGATGCGCCCAAGACCAAGCTGCTGGCCTCGAAGTTCAAGGCCATGGGTCTGGACTCCGTGCTGGTCATCACCGACCAGCTGGACGACAACCTGGCCCTGGCCTCGCGCAACCTGTCCAACGTGCTGGTTGTCGAGCCGCGTTACGCCGATCCTCTGTCGCTGGTCTTCTACAAGAAGGTGCTGGTGACCAAGGCCGCCGTGGAGCAGCTCAAGGAGATGTACGCATGAGCGCCAAGTTCAATGAGGGCCGTCTGGCCCAGGTGCTGATCGCGCCGGTGATCTCCGAGAAGGCCACCCAGGTCGCTGAAAAGCACAACCAGGTCCTGTTCAAGGTCCTGCGTGACGCCACCAAGCCTGAGATCAAGGCGGCTGTCGAGCAGCTGTTCAAGGTTGAAGTCGAGTCCGTGGCAGTGGTCAACGTGAAGGGCAAGGTCAAGCGCTTCGGCAAGAACATGGGCCGTCGCGACCACGTCAAGAAGGCGTATGTCTCGCTGAAGGCCGGCCAGGAGCTCAACTTCTCCGGGGAGGCCGCGTAAATCATGGCAGTCGTCAAAGTCAAACCAACCTCCGCCGGCCGCCGTGCCGTCGTGAAGGTGGTGCACAAGCACCTGCACAAGGGCGCTCCGGAAGCTTCGCTGCTGGAGCCCCAGAAGCAGAACTCCGGCCGCAACAACAACGGCCACATCACCATCCGTCACAAGGGTGGTGGTCACAAGCACCACTACCGCGTGGTGGACTTCAAGCGCAACAAGGACGGCATCCCCGCCAAGGTTGAGCGCATCGAGTACGACCCGAACCGCACGGCCCACATCGCCCTGGTGTGCTATGCCGACGGCGAGCGTCGCTACATCATTGCGCCCCGTGGTCTGGACGTCGGTGCGACCATCCTGAGCGGCTCGGAAGCGCCGATCAAGGCTGGCAACACCCTGCCCATCCGCAACATCCCCGTGGGTTCGACCATCCACTGCGTGGAGCTGCAGCCCGGCAAGGGCGCGCAGATCGCTCGCTCGGCCGGTACCTCCGTGACGCTGATGGCCCGCGAAGGCGCCTACTCGCAGGTCCGCCTGCGCTCCGGTGAAGTGCGCAAGATCCACATCGATTGCCGCGCCACCATCGGTGAAGTGAGCAACGAAGAGCACAACCTGCGCCAATACGGCAAGGCCGGTGCGATCCGCTGGAAGGGCATCCGCCCGACCGTCCGCGGTACCGCCATGAACCCGGTGGACCACCCGCACGGTGGTGGTGAAGGCCGTACGGGCGAGGGCCAGGCTCCGGTGTCTCCGTGGAACACGCTGACCAAGGGCTTCCGTACTCGCAACAACAAGCGCACGCAGACTTTCATCGTCTCGCGTCGCAAGAAGTAAGGGCTGGACCATGGCACGTTCACTCAAGAAGGGTCCGTTCGTGGACCATCACCTTCAGGCCAAGGCCGAAAAGGCCGTGGCCACGAAGGACAAGAAGCCGATCAAGACCTGGTCTCGTCGTTCGACGATCCTGCCCGACTTCATCGGTCTGACCATTGCCGTGCACAACGGCAAGCAGCATGTTCCCGTGTACGTGACCGACCAGATGGTCGGCCACAAGCTGGGCGAGTTCGCGCTGACCCGCACGTTCAAGGGTCACCCCGCGGACAAGAAGGCCAAGAAGTAAGGAGCACTGACATGGAAACGAAAGCAATCGTCCGTGGTGTGCGCCTCTCCGTCGACAAGGGTCGCCTGGTGGCGGACCTGATCCGCGGTAAGAAGGTGGATCAGGCTCTGAACATCCTGACCTACACCCAGAAGAAGGCCGCCGGTATCGTCAAGAAGGCGCTGGAAAGCGCGATCGCCAACGCCGAGCACAACGACGGCGCTGACATCGACGAACTGAAGGTCACCTCGATCTACGTGGAGCAGGGCACGACCCTGAAGCGTTTTGCTGCGCGCGCCAAGGGCCGCGGCAACCGCATCAGCAAGCCGACCTGCCACATCTACGTGACCGTGGGCAACTGAGGCTAAAGGAAGACCATGGGACAGAAAATCCATCCGACCGGCTTCCGCC
>JAYSCA010000320.1:0-3838 GCA_041915165.1 Ideonella sp. | reverse complement strand
GAGGAACCGGCCTCGATCGCCCCCAGCCGGACCGGCACCCCCAGCGCCCGTGAGGCCTGCTGTTCGATCTGAGGACGCCATTGGGCGATGTGCGGCAGAATCCCCCAGTGCAGGGTCAGCCATCCCAAAAGCAATAAGCTCCATGCGCTGATCAGCATCAGCGACAGCGCACGGAAGGCACCGCGTGACAGGGATACGAGCAATGGACGGCGAGGCTTGGGCACTCGCTCGGATTCTGGGGGCATCAACGGCATGGGACGGCGTCTCGGCGTGCACCGCACCCCCCCTGGACAGAACGGTGCTCCGCAACGTGGTTGCACGCCCGTCGCGCTGGCAATCTAGCACACCGGATGGACGCGCGTGATGGAGGGTTTACAACCGGTGACGCCCCCTTGTCGGGCGCAGGCCCAGCACAGCCGTTTCGTGCAGCGCATCCGGCGCCGCTATCCCGCTGAACTCAGCCTGCTGCCGCCCGGGGTGCCGGACCGCGCCACCATCCTGGCCCTGATCGCCCGGCTCGAAGCCGATGGCCGGCCGCTGGTGTCCGCGCTGCGGGTGGCCCGGCAGCTGGTGGTGGAGCGCCTGGTGGTGCTGGACGTGGAGCAGCACGCGCCGCTGGCCGACGTCACGCTGACCATGACCGCGCTGGCCGAGGCCACGCTGGAGCGCGCCCTGACCCAGGCCCGCCTGGAGGCCGACGCGCGCCACGGCAGCCCGCGCACCGAGGGCGGCGAGCCGATCGACTTCTGGATCGTCGGCATGGGCAAGCTGGGCGCCCGCGAGCTCAATGTCTCGTCCGACATCGACCTGATCTACGTCTACGAGGACGAGGGCGAGACCGACGGCCCGCAGCCGGTGACCGCGCACGAGTACTTCGCGCTGGTCGCCAAGAAGCTCTACGCGCTGATCGGCGATGTGACCGAGGACGGCTTCGTCTTCCGCGTCGACCTGGCGCTGCGCCCCAACGGCAACTCCGGCCCGCCGGTGGTCAGCCTGGGCATGCTGGAGGAGTACTTCTTCGTCCAGGGCCGCGAATGGGAGCGCTTTGCCTGGCTGAAGAGCCGGGTTGTCGCCCCGCTGGCCAGTGTCGCCAGCGGCCGGCCGCTGGCCCAGCGCGCGCTGGTCACCCCCTTCGTCTACCGCAAGTACCTGGACTACGGCGTCTTCGAGGGCCTGCGCCAGCTGCACCGCAAGATCCGTGAAGAGGCCCAGCGACGTGCCGCCGGCCGGCCGGAGCGGGCCAACGACGTCAAGCTTTCGCGCGGCGGCATCCGCGAGATCGAGTTCATCGTGCAGCTGCTGCAGGTGGTGCGCGGCGGGCAGTACCCCGAGATCCGCACCCGCGCCACGCTCAAGGGCCTGCAGAAGCTGGCCGCCGGCGGGCTGATGAAGCCGCTGACCGCCCAGGCGCTGGCCGACGCCTACGTCTTCCTGCGCCAGGTGGAGCACCGCATCCAGTACCTGGACGACCAGCAGACCCACCTGCTGCCCACCGCAGACACCGACCTGAGCTGGATTGCCGGCAGCCTGAACCTGGCCTGCAACGCCGACGCCTGCGAGCTGCTGGACCGGCTGTGCGAGGTGCGCGAACTGGTGGCCACCGAATTCGACGCCCTGCTGCACGACAGCCAGAGCGGTGGCACCTGCCGCGGCAAGGGCTGCGGCGCGCCGCTGCCGATCGACAGCGAACGGCTGTGGGAAAAGCTGCCGCCCGAGCTGCTGCCCCGGGTGAAGGCGCTGGCCGCCAGCCCGCGGGTGCAGGCCCTGCGCGAGGACAGCAAGCTGCGCCTGGGCAAGCTGGTGCTGCGCGCCGCCCACCGCATGGCCCAGGGCGACTGCAGCCTGCAGGCGGCCGAGCGTTTCGTCGACTGGCTGGAGCCGCTGCTGCGGCGCGAAAGCTACCTGGCCCTGCTGGTGGAACGGCCGGCGGTGCACCAGCGCCTGGTGCGCCTGCTGGGCCTGGCCCGCTGGCCGATGCGCTACCTGATGCAGCACCCGGCGGTGATCGACGAGCTGGCCGACGAGCGCCAGATCGCCGAGCGTTTCGACCGCGCCGCCTTCACCGCCGACCTGGACGAGCGCCACACCGCCTGGGTGCGCGCCGGCGAGGCCGACGAGGGCGAGCTGCTGGACACGCTGCGCCGCGCCCACCATGCCGAGACCTTCCGCACCCTGGTGCGCGACGTGGAGCAGCGCATCTCGATCGAGCAGGCCAGCGACGACCTCTCGGCCCTGGCCGATGCCATCGTCGACTGCTGCATCCGCTGGGCCTGGGCCCACCTGAAGCAGCGCCACCGCGAGGAGCCGCAGTTCGCGGTGATCGCCTACGGCAAGCTGGGCGGGCTGGAGCTGGGCTACGGCAGCGACCTGGACGTGGTCTTCCTCTACGACGACGATGCCGAGCCCGACACCGACCGCGCGCAGGAGGTCTACGCCGCCTTCGTGCGCAAGCTGATCGCCTGGCTGACGCTGCGCACCGCCGCCGGCGAGCTCTTTGAGATCGACACCGCGCTGCGCCCGAACGGCGGCGCCGGCCTGCTGGTGACCTCGATCGCCGCCTTCGACAAATACCAGCGCGGCCGCGGCAGCAACACCGCCTGGACCTGGGAACACCAGGCCATCACCCGGGCCCGCTGGTGCGCCGGCAGCCACCACCTGGCCGAGCGCTTCGAGGCCACGCGGCGCGCCGTGATCAGCGCCCCGCGCGACCCGCAGGCGCTGCAGCAGGAGGTCACCGCGATGCGCCAGAAGGTGCATGCGGCCCATCCGGAACGCGGCGGGCTGTTCGACGTCAAGCAAAGTGCCGGCGGCATGATGGACGTGGAGTTCTGCGTGCAGTACCTGGTGCTGGCGCACAGCGGCCAGCACCCCGAGCTGCAGGACAACGCCGGCAACATCGCGCTGCTGCAACGCGCCGAGGCGGCCGGCCTGCTGCCGGCCGGCGTGGGCCATGCGGCGGCCGATGCCTACCGCGAGCTGCGCCGCGCCCAGCACCGGGCCCGCCTGGACGAGCAGCCGACCCAGTTCCCGCCCGCGCAGCTGGCCACCGAGCGCGCCGCCGTGCAGGCTCTGTGGCAGGCCGTGTTCGGCGCCTGAGCCGGCGGCCCCGTGCGCCTGCGCCACCGCCGGCACCTGGCCCGTCTTGCCCCGCTGGCCTGGCCGCTGTTTGCGGCCGGGTTGGCGCTGCTCGCACTGGGGCTGCAGGCCGGCAGCCCCGCCTGGCCGGACCCGCGCTGGGACTGGCAGCCCACGCTGGCCTGGCAACAGCCCTGGCGCTGGTGGACCGCTGCCGGCGCCCACTGGAGCCCGCAGCACCTGCGGATGAACCTGGTCGGCTGCGGCCTGCTGGCCTGGCTGGGCTGGCGGGCCGGCCTGGGCCCGCGCGCCACGCTGGCCTGGGTCCTGGCTTGGCCGCTGACCCAGCTGGGCCTGCTGCTGCAGCCCGCGTTGGCCCACTACGGCGGGCTCTCCGGCGTGCTGCACGCCGGCATCGCGGTGCTGGACATCTGGCTGCTGCAGGGCCCGACGCGTGACAAACGCCTGGGCCTGGCGCTGGCCGCCGGCCTGCTGCTCAAGCTGATGAGCGAACAGGCCTGGACCGGCCCCGCCCATGCGGTGGCCGGCTGGGACTTCCCCCTTGCGCCGCTGGCCCATGTGAGCGGCGCCATGGCCGGCTGGCTGTGTGGCGCGGCGCTGCTGCGCCGCCACCGCCGGCGCCCTCCCTCTGCTGTCTGATGACCGAACGACACCTTCACCTCGACCGCCTGGCGGTGCTGTGCCTGCTGGGCTGCACCGCCGTCTGGGGCCTGAACCAGGCCGCCGTCAAACTGGCGCTGCA
>JAYSCA010000319.1:0-3840 GCA_041915165.1 Ideonella sp. | reverse complement strand
TCTGAGCCACGGAAGAAAGCCCCCTCTTCCCGCGGGACGGGCTTTCCGTCAAAATACCCCAATGGGTATTGACGGCCTCGCCACCACTGCTAGCATTAATGACCAACCGGTCATTAGTGAGATGCCTGAACATCTGCCCCGCCAGCGGCGCAAGGACGCCCGTCCCCAGGAGCTGCTGGACGCCGCCCTCGCGCTTTTCGTGGAGAAAGGCTTTGCAGCGACCCGTTCCGAAGAGGTGGCCAGCCGGGCGGGCGTCTCCAAGGGCACGCTGTACCTGTACTACCCTAGCAAGGAAGAGCTGTTCAAGGCGGTGGTCCGCAGCACCTTGGCGAAGGAAGTCGCCGCGGGCGCCCAGCAGCTGGCGAGCCATGCCGGCAGCAGCACCGAGGCCTTGCAGGACACGCTGCTGGCGTGGTGGATCCGCGTCTACAACAGCCCGGCATCGGGGGTCTTCAAGCTGCTGCTGACCGAGATGTGCAACTTCCCGGAGCTGGCCGAGTTCTACACGCGGGAGGTCATCGAACCGGGTGAAGCCATCATGGCCGACCTGCTCCGGCAGGGCATCGCCCGGGGCGAATTCCGCCCCGTGAATGTCGAGATGGCGGTGCGCTCCATCACCATGCCCATGGTGATGCTCTGCGTCAACCAGCATTCCCTGGGGGCCTGCGGCTTCAAGGATGTGCAACCCGAAGCCTTCATGCGGGAGCACCTGCAGTTGCTGCTGAAGGGCATCCGTGCGGACAGTGCGCCGGCGGTGCCCCCAAGCCACCTAGAATGAAAAGTTGACCGGCCTTCCCCTGCCGGACCCTTTCATCGAGGACGCCGTGATGAACATCGAACAAGCCCGCTTCAACATGATTGAACAGCAGATCCGCCCCTGGGATGTGCTGGATCCCGCCGTGCTTTCCCTGCTGGCTGCCGTCAAGCGCGAGGACTTCGTGCCCGCCGCCTACCGCGCGCTGGCTTTCGTCGACACCGAGGTGCCGCTGCCGGACGGCCAGGTGATGCTGGCCCCGCGCGTCGAGGCCCGCCTGCTGCAGGAAGCCAAGGTCCAGCGCCATGAAACGGTGCTGGAAGTCGGCGCGGGCTCGGGTTTCATGGCCGCGCTGCTCGGCCACCGCGCCCAGCGCGTCATCACGCTGGAAAACCGCCCGGCGCTCGTCCGCCTGGCCGCCGAGAACCTGCGCCGTGCCGGCCTGTCCAATGTCTCCGTGCGCGAGGCCGATGGCCGCGAAGGCCTGGCCGCCGAAGGCCCCTTTGACGTGATCGTGCTCTCGGGCTCGGTGGCGCAGGTGCCGCAGGTCATCTTCGACCAGCTGAAGGTGGGCGGCCGCCTGGTCACCATCGAAGGTTCGGAACCGGTGATGCGCGGCGTGCTCTACACCCGGCAATCCGACCGCGCCCTGTCCAAGGTCGACCTGTTCGACACCGTGGCCCCGCGGCTGGATGGTTTTTCGGCGCCCACGCGCTTCCACTTCTGACCCCATGAACCGACTGCACGTCCAGGATTTGCGTCACTTTGCCCAGGCCCACCCCGGCCTGGTGCTGCTGGACGTGCGCGAACCGTGGGAGGTGGCCCTGGCCCCTCTGGTGTTGGAAGGTGTGACAACGACAGCCATCCCGATGCGCGACGTGCCGGAACGCTATCCAGAGCTGCCTGCGCAACAAGCTGTCGTCTGTTTTTGTCATCACGGGATGCGCAGCGCGCAGGTCGTCGCATTCCTGATGCAACGCGGTCTGGAGGATGTGTACAACCTGGAGGGCGGCACGGATGCGTGGGCTCGCCAGGTCGCCCCGGACATGCCGCGTTACTGAGCCCGGCGTCGCCCCGTTGCCATCCGTGCCCTGCATTCACCCATCGTCTCCAGAGGAAAACACCATGCTGTCTCCGCGCTCCCTGTTCATCCCGAGTGCCCGCCTCGCGCCCTTGGCCCTGGCTGCCCTCTGCCTTGGGGGAACCGCCCAGGCCCAGAGCCTGCAGGAGCTCTACGAGGCAGCCCGCACCTACGACGCCACCTACCTCGGCGCCCGGGCGCAGGCCGAATCGGCCCAGTACCAGGCTGCACAGACCTATGCGCTGCAACGCCCCAGCGTGGCCCTGACGGCCTCGGCGGACCGCACCATCAGCGACACGCCCTACAACCCCTCGACCACGCGAACCAGCAGCACCAGCACGCCGGTCACGGTGACTGCCCAGCAAAGCCTGTTCAACCGCGCCAACGGCCTGACCATCGACCAGGCCGACAAGACCGTGGACGTGGCCAAGTCGCAGTTGCAGGCCGCCGAGCAGGACCTGATCGTGCGCCTGTCCCAGGCCTACTTCGACGTGCTGGCGGCCACCGACACCCTGGCCACCGTCCAGGCCAACAAGAAGGCCATCGCCGAACAACTGGCATCGGCCAAGCGCAACTTCGAGGTCGGCACGGCCACCATCACCGACACCCGAGAGGCCCAGGCCAGCTATGACCTGGTCATCGCCCAGGAACTGGCGGCGGCCAACGACCTGCATGTGAAGCAGCTGGCGCTGGAGCAACTGGTGGGCCGCACCGGCATCCAGCCCTGGCCGCTGGCCAAGCCGACCGCCCTGCCCCCGCTGTCACCGGCCAATCTGAACGACTGGCTGAGTGCGGCGGATGACCGCAGCACAAGCGTCACCCAGGCCCGCCTGGCGCTGGACATTGCCAAGCTGGAGACCGAAAAGGCCCGTGCCGGCCACCTGCCCACGGTCGCGTTGACCGGCAGCTACACCAAGGGCCATGTCGACATCGACACGGACCCTGCGGCTCACCTGGCTGGAACCAACACCAACAAGTCGATCGGCGTGACGCTGTCGATCCCCTTGTTCAGCGGCTTTGCCACCCAGAACCGGATCCAGGAAACCCTGAAGCTGGAAGACAAGGCGGTCAACGACCTGGAAGGGGCCCGCCGCGGCGTGGCGCAGTCCACCCGCTCGGCCTTCCTGGGCGTGCAGACCGGCCTGGCCCAGGTCAAGGCCTACGAGGCCGCCGAGGCCTCCAGCAAGCTGTCCCTGGAAGCGACCCAGCTGGGCTACAAGGTGGGGGTGCGGGTCAACCTGGACGTGCTCAACGCCCAGACCCAGCTCTACAACACCGAGCAACAGCTCTCCAAGGCCCGTTACGACGTGATCATGGGCGATCTCAAGCTGCGCCAGGTGACCGGGCAGCTGAGCGACGCCGACGTGCAGCGCATCAACGGGCTGTTGGCCCGCTGAACGAGAGTTCGAGGATGGCCTGGGCCATCCGGTCGGCCGCGCCCCGGTGGGCGCCGGCAAAACCGGTGGCCTGCGTGGCCGCCGCGGCCAGGCGGGGCCGGTCGGCCAGCAGGGCCTGGGCCAGGTCCAGGCCGGCGGCCCAATCGGCCACCCGCCAGGCCGCCCCTGCGGCCAAAGCCCCTTCGGCGGCCTGGGCGAAGTTGAAGGTGGAAGGGCCCAGGATGATCGGGCAGCCACAGGCCGCCGACTCGATCAGGTTGTGCCCGCCCAGCGGCGCGAAGCTCCCCCCCAGCAAAGCCAGATCGGCCAGGCCGTAGTAGAGCGGCATCTCGCCCAGGCTATCCCCCAGCCAGACCGCTGCCGACGTATCCTCTGCCCCCGGGCCGCTCTCAGGCCATTCGGAACGGCGCGACAGCGTCAGGCCCTGTTGCCGAACCAGTTCGGCCACGGCATCAAAGCGCTGGGGATGGCGCGGCACCAACAGCAACAAGGGACGCGGCGCGGGCAAGGCCGCCCACAAGGGCAGCAAGGCTGCCTCCTCGCCTTCGCGGGTGTTGACGGCCGCCACCACGGGCCGGTTCAGCCGGGCATGCCAGTCATGCCCGCTC
>JAYSCA010000318.1:0-3843 GCA_041915165.1 Ideonella sp. | reverse complement strand
GGCCTGCCGTTCGGCCATGTAGCGCACCATCGCCTGCTCGACCGCATCGCGCTCGGTCGCGGGGTCGGCCTCAGCCCCCCAGAAGCGGCGGTCCCAGTCGGCCATCAGCCAGGGGTTGTGATAGGCCTCGCGGCCGACCATCACGCCGTCGACATGGGCCAGATGGGCGGCGATCTCCTCGTTCGTCTTGACGCCCCCATTCAGCACGATGGTCAGCTGCGGGAACTCGCGCTTGAGCTGGTAGACCAGCTCGTAGCGCAGCGGCGGCACCTCTCGGTTCTCCTTCGGGCTCAGACCCTTGAGCCAGGCGTTGCGGGCGTGGACGATGAAGACCTCGCAACCCGCCTCGGCCACGGTGCCGACAAAGTCGCGCACGAAGGCATAGCTTTCTTCCTTGTCGATGCCGATGCGGTGCTTGACCGACACCGGCAGCGTCGCCTGGCCGGCCTGGGAAGGTTCGGCCGCCTCGCGCATCGCGCGCACGCAATCGGCCACCAGCGGCGCCTCGGCCATCAGGCAGGCACCAAAGGCCCCGCGCTGCACCCGTTCGCTGGGGCAGCCGCAATTGAGGTTGACCTCGTCATAACCCCATTGCCGGGCCAGCCGGGTGGCATGGGCCAGCTCCTCGGGCTCGCTCCCCCCTAATTGCAAGGCCAGCGGATGTTCCTCGTCGCCATAGTCCAAATGGCGTGCCTGGTCACCAAACCGCAATGCGCCGGTGGTCACCATCTCGGTGTAGAGCCGGGTCTGGCGGGTGAGCTGGCGATGGAAGTGCCGGCAATGGCGGTCGGTCCAGTCCAGCATGGGCGCGACGCTCAGACGCCAGGGCGAGAGCGGAGCAGAAATGGCGGGCACGGTGGGGAGGGCGGCGGGATTCGTCACCCCCGAATTATCGGCGCAGGCCGTCACACGGTGTCACAGCCTGGGCCGCAGACGTCATGCCGCCGACACCACCGTGTCAAACCCGGTTTCTAGCGTGTGAAGCCTTCCCCACTCGCCCCTGAGGTCCCGCATGACCGATCCCCGCCGCCGCCAGTTCCTGCAATGGATGGGCGCCACCAGCGCCGCCGCCGGCATGCATCCCAGCATCGCCCGCGCCCTGGAGATTCCCGCCCACCAGCGCACCGGCACCATCGCCGACGTCGAGCACGTCGTGATCCTGATGCAGGAAAACCGCTCCTTCGACCACCTGTTCGGCACGCTGCGCGGCGTGCGCGGCTTCGCCGATCCGCGGGCGGTCACGCTGCCGTCCGGCCAGCCCGTCTGGTACCAGATGAACGGCACCCAGACCGTGCTGCCCTTCCGCCCGCCGGTGGAGAACCTGGGCCTGACCTTCCTGCCCGACCCGCCGCACGGCTGGACCGACACCCATGCGGCCTGGAACCAGGGACGCCACGACCAGTGGGTGCCCAACAAGGGCTTGTCGGCCATGACTTACCACCAGCGCGCGGACATTCCCTTCCATTACGCGCTGGCCGATGCGTTCACCGTCTGCGACGCCTACCACTGCTCATTGATGGGCCCGACCGATCCGAACCGCTACCACCTGTGGACGGGCTGGGTCGGCAACGATGGCAAGGCCGGCGGCCCGGTCATCACCAACGCCGAAGCCGGCTACGACTGGAAGACCTACCCCGAGCGCCTGCAGGCCGCCGGCATCAGCTGGAAGATCTACCAGGACATCGGCACCGGCCTGACCGCCGACGGCTCCTGGGGCTGGACCAGCGACCCCTACATTGGCAACTACGGCGACAACTCGCTGCTGTACTTCCACCAATACCAGAACGCGGCGCCCGGCACGCCGCTGGCCGACAAGGCCAAGACCGGCACGGCCATCGTCAACAGCAACCGCGACCCGAATGGCCTGGTGGCCCAGTTCCGCCAGGACGTGGCCAGCAACCGGTTGCCGCAGGTCTCGTGGATCGTCGCGCCGGAAGCCTACAGCGAACACCCCAACCATCCGGCCGACTACGGCGCCTGGTTCGTCTCGCAGTTCCTGGACGCGCTGACGGCCAACCCGGCCGTCTGGAGCAAGACGGTGCTGTTCATCAACTACGACGAGGAAGGCGGCTTCTTCGACCACATGGTGCCCCCCACCCCGCCGGCCAACGCCAGCCTGGGCGCGTCGACCGTCAAGACCACCCACGAGCTCTACGCCGGCGACGCCAGCCACCCGGCCGGTCCCTATGGCCTGGGCATGCGGGTGCCGATGCTGGTGATCTCGCCCTGGAGCAAGGGCGGCTGGGTCAACTCCCAGGTGTTCGACCACACCTCGGTGATCCGCTTCCTGGAAGCCCGTTTCGGCGTGACCGAAACCAACATCACCCCGTGGCGCCGCGCCGTGACCGGCGACCTGACCTCGGCCTTCAACTTCACCACCCCGAACGCCAAGGTGCCGGCCCTGCCCAGCACCTCGGCCTACTTCCCGCCGGATCTGGTGCGCCATGCCGACTACGTGGTGGTGGCGCCCACCAACCCGCAGCTGCCAGTACAGGAAACCGGCGTGCGCCGCGCCCGCCCCCTGCCCTATGCGCTGCAGGCCAACGGCCACCTGAAGGCCGACAAGGGCCTCTACGTGTTGGAATTCCTGAACGAAGGCGCGGCCACCGCCGTGTTCCAGGTCCGCAGCGCCACCACGCTGGATGCGCCGCGCTGCTACACCGTCGAGCCGGGCCACTCGCTGAAAGGTCAGTGGGACCTGCTGGCCGCCGGCGCCAGCCTGTACGACCTGTCCGTCTCGGGCCCGAACGGCTTCCTGCGCCGCCAGCGTGGCGGCGTGGCCAAGAGCAGCACGCGTGTCGACACCAGCACGGTCTACAGCCCGGTGCCGGGCGATGAGGCCGTCACCGTCACCTTCCAGAATGCCGGCAAAGCCGCGGTCACGCTGAAGATTGCCGACCAGTACAGCGGCACGTCCCAGACGCTGACGCTGGCCGTCGGTGAGACGCAGTCGCTGACCTGGTCGCTGCACCGAACCTTCGGCTGGTACGACCTGCAGGTGAGCACGGCCAGCGATGCCAGCTTCCTGACCCGGCTGGCCGGCCATGTGGAAACCGGCAAGCCCAGCGTCAGCGACCCGCGGATGGGGGGTCTGAAACTGAAGGGCTGAGCCCCGTCAGTCCAGCGCGCGCAGCGGGTGCACCACGGCTGGCCAGGGGCTGGCGAAAAAGCCCGCCACCAGCGCCGGCGTCACATCCTCCACGCGCGCGGGGTTCCAGCGCGGCTGGTGGTCCTTGTCCACCACCAGCGCGCGGATGCCCTCCACCGTCTCGCTGGCGGTGCCCGGCCGCAGGTGGAAGCAGTGGCGCACCAGGTCGCGCTCCATGCGCAGGTCGTCGGCCAGGCTCATCTGCCGGGCCCGGCGCACCTGCTCCAGCGTCACCGCCATCATCAGCGGCGAGCGCTTGCGCAGCGCGGCCAGCGTGTGCTGCGCCCAGGCACTGTCATCGCGCGCCAGGGAGGCGACGATGGCGGCCAGCGAGGCTGCGCTGAAGTGCTGGTCGATCTGCGCCTGCAACGCCAGCAGGCGGCTCTCCCCGGGGGCCTCGGCCCGTGCACGCACCGCGGCTTCCAACTGGGCCCCGGAGCTGGCCGAGCCATCGGCCAAGCTTTCGACCACCGCCGGCAGGCTGGCCGAAGGCAGCGCCACGTCGGCCAGGCCGACGGCCAGCGCATCGGCCGCCCCCAGCACCTCGCCCGTCAGCGCCAGGTACTCGCCCACATGCCCCGGGCAGCGGGCCAGGAACCAGCCGCCGCCGACGTCCGGGAACAGACCGATGTTGGTCTCCGGCATGGCCAGCTTGCTCAGCTCGGTCACCACCCGCAGCGAGGCGCCCTGGCTGA
>JAYSCA010000317.1:0-3844 GCA_041915165.1 Ideonella sp. | reverse complement strand
TTCCACCGGGGTGGCCGTGGCGGCGGCAAGGTCTCCGATCTTCATCGCTTGACTCTACACTGGCTACAGGGTTTGCAATGTCGGCCATGAGTTCAGAATCGCGCTCCACCCCTGTCCATGCCGCCCCTCAGGCCGGGCCATCTCCGGCGCCGGCCTGCACGGGGCACTGCGGCTGCGGGGCCTCGGCGGCACAGCCCGTCGCGCCGGCCCCCCACGCCCATGACCACGCTCATCACGAGCACGAGCACGAGCACGAGCACGAGGGGGTGGATTGCGGCTCGGCCGCCTGCGCGCTGCCCCCGCCGTGGATGCCGGGCGAGGGCGCGGTCCTGCACCTGCGGGTGCCTGCGATGGACTGCGGGGCCGAGGAGGCCGAGATCCGCCGCGCGTTGGAGCCGCTGACGGGCATCCAGGCGCTGCGCTTCGACCTGGGACGGCGCCAGCTGAGCGTGCAGGGCGAAGAAGCGGTCGTCCCGGCCGTTGAAGCCGCGCTGCAAAGCCTGGGCATGCCCGGCGAGCGCCTGGCCCAGGCACCGGCCGACACGGACGAGGCGGTGCGGGCCTGGCCCCGGCTGGGGGCGGCGCTGGCCGCCGCGGTGGGGGCCGAGACAGTGGCCGTGCTGGCCCCGGCGGAAGGGCCGTGGCGGGTGGCGGGCATGGCCCTGGCGGTGCTGGCCATCGCGCTGGCCGGGCTGGGCACCTACCGCAAGGGCCTGGCCGCGTTGCGTGGCCTGCGTCTGAACATCAATGCGCTGATGACCGTGGCCGTCACCGGGGCCTTCGTGATCGGCGACTGGCCCGAGGCCGCGATGGTGATGGCGCTCTACGCCATCGCCGAATGGATCGAGGCCCGGGCCGTCGACCGCGCCCGCAACGCGGTGCGCGAGCTGCTGGCGCTGGCGCCGCAGGAGGCCGAGGTGCAGCAAGCGGACGGCAGCTGGCGGCGCGTGGGCACCGCCACGGTGCCCGTCGGGGCGCGGGTGCGGCTGCGTCCAGGGGAGCGCGTGCCGCTGGACGGCCAGATCGCCGAGGGCCGCAGCAGCCTGAACCAGGCCCCGATCACCGGCGAGAGCCTGCCGGTCGACAAGGGACCGGGTGACCCGGTCTATGCCGGCAGCATCAACCTGACCGCCGCGCTGGAGCTGAACGTCACCGCGCCGGCCGACGACAGCCTGCTGGCGCGCATCACCCACGCGGTGGAGCAGGCCCAGGGTTCGCGCGCGCCCACCCAGCGCTTTGTCGACCGCTTTGCCGCGGTCTACACCCCGCTGGTGTTCGTGCTGGCGCTGTTGGTGGCCGTGCTGGGGCCGGTGCTGGCCGGCTGGCCGGTGCTCGATGGCGTCTACCGCGCGTTGGTGCTGTTGGTGATCGCCTGTCCTTGCGCCCTGGTGATCTCGACCCCGGTGACGGTGGTCAGCGCGCTGGCCTCGGCCGCGCGGCAGGGCGTGCTTGTCAAGGGCGGGCTGTTCCTGGAGCAGGCGCGCCAGCTGCGGGCCGTGGCCCTGGACAAGACCGGCACGCTGACCGAAGGGCGCCCCCGCCTGGTGGCCCAGGAATGGCTGGACGGCGCGGCCGACCCGGCCGCCGCGGCCCTGGCCTGGGCGGTGGCCTCGCGTTCCGACCACCCGGTGTCGCAGGCGATCGCCGCCGGTCTGCCAGAGCCGGCAGCGCCGGTGCTCCTGAGCGACTTTGCCGCCGAGGTCGGGCGGGGCGTGCAGGCGCGGGCCGACGGTCACGTCACCGTGCGGCTGGCCAACCACCGTTGGGTGGAGGACCTGGGCCTGTGCTCGGCCGCGCTGGAAGCCCGCATGGCGGTGCATGAGCGCGAAGGGCGCAGCATCACCTTGCTGCTGGTCGATCAGCAAGTGCGGGCGCTGTTCGCGGTGGCCGACACCCTGCGGCCTGGCATGCAGGCCGCGCTGGACGAACTCCAGTCCCTGGGGCTGACGCCGGTGATGCTGACCGGTGACAACGCCCGCACCGCCCAGGCGGTGGCGGCCCAGGCCGGGCTGCGCGAGGTGCGCGCCGAGCTGCTGCCACAAGACAAGCTGGCCGCCATCCGGGAGCTGCAACAGCGCTACGGCCCGGTGGCCATGGTGGGCGACGGCATCAACGACGCTCCGGCCCTGGCGGGCGCCGACATCGGCGTGGCCATGGGCGGCGCCGGCACCCATGTGGCGATGGAGGCGGCCGACGTGGTCGTCATGAACGACGACCCGCGCCGGCTGGCGCTGCTGGTGCGCTTGTCACGCCGCACGCACGCGGTGCTGTGGCAGAACATCGCGCTGGCGCTGGGCATCAAGGTGGTGTTCCTCGCGCTGGCGGTGTTCGACCACGCCAGCATGTGGATGGCCGTGTTCGCCGACATGGGGGCCAGCCTGCTGGTGGTGGGCAATGGCCTGCGGCTGCGGCGTCAGCTGCCGGTGGCCGAGCCACCGGCCGGCGGCAGCAGCCCGCGCTGAGTCAGGCGTGCCCCGTCGGGGCGCTGTGCTTGCCGTGCTTGTGCGGTGCGGCATGGGCCACCGTGTGGTGGGCCTTGGCATGGCCGCCGCCGTGCGCCAGGTGGGTGGCCTGGTGGTGCGGGGTGCCGGCCCGCGCCAGATGCGTGCCGCTGGCCTGCCGGGGATGATGGGCCTTGGCGCTGTGGTGCACCGGCGCCACCTTGGGATGGTGGTGGGCGGTGGCCACGGTCTTGGGGTGGTGCACCGTCTTGGCCGTGGGCGCGGGGTGGGGGTGCTTGCGCACGCTGACCGTGTGATGGGGCGCGGCCGCGCTGTCCGCGGGCGCCACGCGGGCTTGGCTGACGGTGCACAGGCTGCCCCACAGCAGGGCCAGCAGGGTCGGACGAAGAAGGGTCTGGAGCGTCATGGCAGGGGGTTCAGAAGGAGCCGGCCCATTCTGCCCAGCCCCCGCCCATCTTGCATGTCAGAAGCCTGACAGGATCACCGGCCGCCGCCCCGTGAGCCGCGTCCCCCCGGCTTGCCGCGGCCGCTGAACTTGGGCGCGGCGCCCCGGCCGGCCGGCGCGGGCCGGCTGCCGGTCTCGCGCGGGGGCAGGCCGGTGTGCTGGGTCAGGATCTGGCCCTTCACCGGTGTCCGGGCCGCGCCCTTGGCAGCGGGCTTGGCCGGCGCCGGGGTGGAGTTGCTGCGCCGCGCGCTCTGGTAGCTGCCGTCAGTGCTGGGCTGCCAAGTCGGGATCAGGTGGTGCTTGCCGTTGCCGATCAGGTCGGCGCGGCCCATGGCTTTCAGGGCCTCGCGCAGCAGCGGCCAGTTGTTGGCGTCGTGGTAGCGCAGGAAGGCCTTGTGCAGGCGGCGGCGCTTGTCGCCGCGCACGATGTCCACCTTCTCGCCCTTGCGCGCGTCGCGGCTGATGCCCTTGAGCGGGTTCAGGCCCGAGTGGTACATGGCCGTGGCGGTGGCCATCGGGCTGGGGTAGAAGGTCTGCACCTGGTCGGCGCGAAAGCCGTTGCGCTTCAGCCAGAGCGCCAAGTTCATCATGTCCTCGTCGCTGGTGCCCGGGTGGGCGGCGATGAAGTAGGGGATCAGGAACTGCTGCTTGCCCGCCTCGGCGCTGTACTGGTCGAACATGGCCTTGAAGGCATCGTAGGTGCCGATGCCGGGCTTCATCATCTTCGACAGCGGGCCGCCCTCGGTGTGCTCGGGGGCGATCTTCAGGTAGCCGCCCACATGGTGCTGCACCAGCTCCTTGACGTACTCGGGCGACTTGACCGCCAGGTCGTAGCGCAGGCCCGAGCCGATCAGGATCTTCTTGATGCCCTTGAGCGCCCGCGCGCGCCGGTAGATCTTCACCAGCGGGCCGTGGTCGGTGTTCAGGTTGGGGCAGA
>JAYSCA010000316.1:0-3856 GCA_041915165.1 Ideonella sp. | reverse complement strand
GAGGACGAAGAGATCCGCCAGGGCATCAAGGAATACGCCAACTGGCCGACCATCCCCCAGCTCTATGTGGATGGCGAGTTCGTCGGCGGCTCGGACATCATGATGGAGATGTACCAGTCCGGCGAACTGCAGCCGATGCTGACGGCCTGAGGCGCAACGCTTGACGGCAGTGCCCCTGCCACCGCGGCCGCGGGTCGTGGTGGGCATCACCGGCGCCTCCGGCGCCTGCTATGGCGTGCGCCTGCTGGAACGGCTGCGCGCGCTGGATGTGCACACCCATCTGGTGGTCACCCCGGCAGGGGTGCTGAACGCCCACCATGAACTGGGCCTGGACCGCGACGCCCTGGAAGGGCTGGCCGACGAAGCCCATGCGGTGGGCGACATCGGCGCCTGCATCGCCAGTGGCAGCCACGCCACCGAGGCCATGGTGGTCGCCCCCTGCTCGATGAAGACCCTGGCCGCCATCGCCCACGGTCTGGGCGACAACCTGCTGACCCGGGCCGCCGACGTCACGCTCAAGGAGCGGCGGCGCTTGCTGCTGATGGTGCGTGAAACCCCGTTCAACCTGGCCCACCTGCGCAACATGACCGCGGTGACGGAGATGGGCGGCATCGTGTTTCCGCCGCTGCCGGCCTTCTACCACCGGCCGCAGAGCATCTCGGAGCTGGTGGACGACACGGTCGAGCGGGTGATCGAGCTGCTCGGCATCGGCGTGGGCCAGCCGCGTCGCTGGGCCGGGCTCTGAGTCCAGCGTTCAGGCCAGCGCGGCCACCCAGCGCTTGCGGGCGCCCAGCACCATGTTCGGGTATTCGGCCCGCCCCCGGCTGCCGTTGTAGCGGCCCAGCGCCATGAACAGGTCGCCCTTCTCGATGTCGAGGTAGTGGCGCAGGATCACGCAGCCGAAGCGCAGATTGGTCTGCATGTGGAACAGGCGGGAGACGTCGCCATCCCCGATCTGCCGCATCCAGAACGGCATCACCTGCATGTAGCCACGGGCCCCCGCGACGCTGATCGCGTACTTGCGGAAGTTGCTCTCCACCTGCACCAGACCCAGCACCAGCGCGGGCTCCAGGCCGGCGCGCTTGCTTTCGTACCAGAGAGTCTCGAGGAACTCGACCCGGGTCTGCAGCTCGGACTTCTGGCGCTTGAGCCGGTCGCTCATCGCCCCCACCCAGCGCAGGTAGGCCAGCCGGTCCTCGATGCGGTCGAAGGTGGGCTTGGGGGGGGCGCCATCGGCCACGGCGGCCGACAAGGCCGTGCGCACCGCGTCGGCCAGTTGTTCCTCGACCTGGGCACCGGCCCAAGCCGGACGCCAGGCGGCGCTCAGACAGGCCGCGCTGCCCGCCAGCAGCCAGAACCGCCGGCCCCGCCAGGGACCGGCGTCATGCGCGCTCATGCCGACAGGCGCGCCTTCACGAACGCGCCCACCTCGGCCAGCGGCACCTTGCTGGCTTCGGCCTCCTGCCGACCCTGCACCTCCAGCGCCCCTTCCTTCAGGGCGCGGTCGGAGATCACCACGCGCTGCGGCACGCCGATCAGCTCCCAGTCGGCGAACATCGCGCCGGGGCGTTCGCCGCGGTCGTCCAGCATCACGTCCAGGCCCGCCGCCAGCAGTTCCTCGTGCAGCGCATCGGCCGCCGCCTTCACCTCGGCCGAGCGGTCGTAGCCGATCGGGCACAGCACCACCTGGAAGGGGGCGATGTTGGCCGGCCAGACAATGCCGCGCTCGTCGTGCTTCTGTTCGATGGCGGCCCCGAGGATGCGGGTCACGCCGATGCCGTAGCAGCCCATCTGCATGAACTGGGGCTTGCCCGTTTCATCCAGGAAGGTGGCGTTCATGGTCTTCGAGTACTTGGTGCCCAGGAAGAACACGTGCCCCACCTCGATGCCGCGCTGGATGGCCAGCACGCCCTGACCGTCCGGCGAGGGGTCGCCCTCGACGACGTTGCGGATGTCCGCCACCAGATCGGGCTCGGGCAGATCGCGTCCCCAGTTCACCCCGGTGAGGTGGAAGTCGGCCTCGTTGGCACCACAGACCCAGTCGGCCATGTGGGCGACGGTGCGGTCGGCCACCACCTTGACCGGCTTCTTCAGGCCGATCGGGCCCAGGTAGCCCGGCTTGCAGCCGAAGTGCTCGTCGATCTCGGCCACGGTGGCGAAGCGGAAGCCGTTCTTCAGCCCCTCGACCTTGCCGGCCTTGACCTCGTTGAGCTCGTGGTCGCCCCGCACCAGCAGCAGCCAGACCGTGGTGCCGACGATGTCGCCAGCCTCGTTCAGGTCGTCGGTGGCCAGCACCAGCGATTTGACGGTGCGCTCCAGCGGCAGGCCCAGCAGCGCGGCCACATCGGCGCAGGTGCTCTTGCCCGGCGTGGCCGTCTTGGCCAGGGCCTGGGCAGGGGCGGCGCGCTCGGCCAGCAGCGGCAGGGCTTCGGCCAGCTCGATGTTGGCTGCGTACTCGCTGGTCGGGCAGTAGACGATGGCATCTTCGCCGGTGTCGGCGATCACCTGGAACTCGTGCGACAGGTCGCCGCCAATGGCGCCGGTGTCGGCCGCCACGGCGCGGTATTCGAGGCCGAAGCGATCGAAGATGCGCTTGTAGGCCGCGAACATGGTCTGGTAGCTCTGGGTGGCGCCAGCCTCGTCACGGTCGAAGGAGTAGGCGTCCTTCATCGTGAACTCGCGGCCACGCATCACGCCAAAGCGCGGGCGACGCTCGTCACGGAACTTGGTCTGGATGTGATAGAAATTCTTGGGCAGTTGCTTGTAGCTGCGCAGCTCCTGCCGGGCGATGTCGGTCACCACCTCTTCCGAGGTCGGCTGGATCACGAAGTCGCGCTCATGCCGGTCCTTGACCCGCATGAGCTCCGGCCCCATCTTGTCGAAGCGGCCCGTTTCCTGCCACAGCTCGGCCGGCTGCACGATCGGCATCAGCAGTTCCACCGCACCGGCCCGGTTCATCTCTTCCCGGATGATGGCCTCGACCTTGCGGATCACCCGCAGGCCCATCGGCATGTAGTTGTAGATACCGGCGCCCAGGCGCTTGATCATGCCGGCACGCACCATCAGCTTGTGGCTGACCACTTCCGCGTCGGCGGGAGCTTCCTTCAGGGTGGAGATGAAAAACTGGGAGGCTTTCATGGGGAGATGGCACCGTGTCGACCCCGTGCGGGTTAGCGAGAACCTGCGCAGCGGGCACGGCCGGTGCTATATTGATTTCAGTTCAAAATCAGGGGTTTGATTATGCTCGACCGGGAAGGCTATCGGCCCAACGTCGGCATCATCCTGCTCAACGTCCGCAACCAGGTGTTCTGGGGCAAGCGCTTGCGCACCCACTCCTGGCAGTTCCCGCAAGGGGGCATCAAGTACGGCGAGTCGCCTGAGCAGGCGATGTTCCGTGAGCTGCACGAGGAAGTCGGGCTGCGGCCCGAGCATGTCGAGATTGTCGCGCGCACCCGGGACTGGCTGCGCTATGACGTGCCGGAGAACTTCATCCGCAAGGACGCGCGGGGCCACTACAAGGGGCAGAAGCAGATCTGGTTCCTGTTGCGCCTGCGTGGGCGCGACAGCGACATGAACCTGCGCGCCACCAACCACCCGGAGTTCGACGCTTGGCGTTGGAACGAATACTGGGTGCCACTGGACGTGGTGATCGAGTTCAAGCGCGATGTCTACCAACTGGCCTTGACCGAGCTGGCGCGCTTTCTGCCCAAGGTGTCGCAGCATCCGAACCGCTACCTGCGCGGAGGCGTGCGGCCGCATGGGCGAGACCGTCGCGATGAGTATCCGCCCGCCGAACTTCCCCTCGGGGACGCGGGCGTCGCGGCCGGCTCAGAGCAGCACCAGATTGTCCCGGTGG
>JAYSCA010000315.1:0-3872 GCA_041915165.1 Ideonella sp. | reverse complement strand
AAGCCCAGGATGGGAATGGACTGCAGGATGTCCAGCAGCGGCACCAGCACCTTTTCCGCCGCGGGCGACTTGGCCGCGGTGAGGGCAAACACCATGCTGAACAGCAGCGAGGCCGCCAGCGCGGCGAACATGCGCAGGGTGGTGCGCAGCAGGTCGTAGGGCAGGCTCCACGGGTCCAGCGACAGGGGCAGTGGTGTGCCCACCTGGTAAGGGGTGGCCATCTGCCGCGCGCCGTAGGCCAGCAGCACCAACCCGGCCAGCAGGATGGGCAGCAGCGCCCAGTCCCAGCGGTTGCCGCCGGCGTCTGTCACCACGCGGGGGAAGAAGGTTGGGGCGGTCCACTTCATGGCGCGGCGGGGTGGGCAAAACGGTGCAGTATCTGGACCTTGGCTGTCTGACCCATGACAGGCGGCTGACCGGGACCTGTCTTCGTCCAGACTTGGCGCGCAACAGTGGCAGACTGCCCGTCACGATGAGTGACGATCAACTGACCCCCCTGCCCGAGAGTTTTCTGGCCCTTCAGGCCCCCACACGCCGACGCAGCACCACCGAGCTGGCGGAGCTGCGGGCCCGCTATGAGCTGTGCGAGGACCTGGCCAACCACCTGGTGCCCAGTGCGCAGGCCTTGCTGCATGACGACGGTCTGGCCGAGGAGGATGTGCTGTGGCGTTGCCACCAGGGGCTGGCTCAGCCGGCCTCGGGGCTGCAGCCGGGGGAAGCCGGCTGGGTGGTGCGGCGGCTGGCCGAGTTGCTGCATTGGTCCTGCCCTGTGTTGGATGACGCGGTCTAGCTGTTGTTGAGTGGGATCGCCCGGCGTTCCGCCAGCCAGGCGTCCAGGGCCTCGGCCGGCATGGGGCGGGCGAACAGGTAACCCTGGCCGAAGTCGCAGCCGGCCTGCTGCAGCAGGTCGCGCTGGGTGATGGTTTCCACGCCTTCGGCCACCACCTGCATGCCCAGTTCGTGGGCCATGCGGATGATGGCCTTGCACAGTGCCAGGGTGGGGCGGCCGGGGCCCAGATCGCGCACGAAGGCCTGGTCGATCTTCAGCTGATCGATGGGGTAGCGGTGCAGATAGGACAGGGACGAGTAGCCAGTGCCGAAGTCGTCCATCGCCAGTCCCATGCCGGCGGCCTTCATCTGGGTCAGCTGGGCGTTGACCTGTGGTGTGGCCTCCAGCAGCAGACCTTCGGTGATCTCCACCGTCAGGCAGTCGCCCGACAGCCCCTTGGCTTGCAGGACCTCGGCCCAGGTGGGGGTGCCCTGGCCGTGGGAGCGGAACTGCACCGGTGACTTGTTGACGCTGATGTTGAAGCGGGGGTCGTGCTCGGCACGCCAGCGCACCACCTGGCGGAGGGCTTCCTGAAAGACCCATTCGCCGATCTCGCGGATCAACCCGGTCGATTCGGCGATCGGCACGAACACGGCCGGACTGACCGGCCCGCGCACGGGATGGTGCCAGCGCAGCAGGGCCTCGGCCTTGCGCACCGTGCCGGTGGCCAGGTGCACGATGGGCTGGTAGTGCACCTCGAACTCCTGCCGGGCCAGCGCGTCGTGCAGGTCGTTGGCCAGGCGCATCCGGGTCTGGGCCGCCTCCTGCAGGGCCGGCGTGAAGTAGCGGTAGGCATTGCGGCCGCCGTCCTTGGCCAGGTAGAGCGCCTGGTCGGCATGCTTGAGCAGGTCCTCGACCGTCTGGGCATGCGCGGGGGCCAGGGCAATGCCGATGCTGGCGGTGACATGCACCCGTTCGTTGCCCAGGGCGAAGGGCTCGCTCAGCCGGGTCAGGATGCGGCGGGCCAGTTCGTCGGCCTGCGGGCTGCCCCCCTGCGGGCGCAGCAGCACGGTGAACTCGTCGCCCCCCATGCGGGCCACGGTGTCCGTCTGGCGCACGCATTGGCGCAGGCGGTGCGCCGTCTCCACCAGCAGCAGGTCGCCGTGCGCATGGCCCAGGGTGTCGTTGACCTCCTTGAACCGGTCGAGATCCAGCAGCATCAGGGCCAGCGGAGCCTCTTCATGCAGGGGCTGATCAAGATCCTGCTTCAGCTGTTGCAGCAGCATGTGCCGGTTGGGCAGACCGGTCAGGGTGTCGAAATGGGCCTGCTGCCAGATCACCGTCTCGGCCTGCTTGCGCAACGTGATGTCGGTGATCAGCCCGGTGCGCACCCAGCCCTGGTCCGTGGGTTCGGGCGACGAGGCGGTCAGTTCCACCCACTTCATCTGGCCATCGCGGGCGATGATGCGGAATTCCGTGGCGATGGGGTGCCCCTGCGCACGGGAGGCCAGGATCAGGGCCTCGAGACTGGCCCGGTCCTCCGGGTGCCGGTGCCGCTCCAGGGCCTGCGGGTCGGCCATCACCTCGTCGGGGCTCAGGCCGTAGAGGCGTTGCACGCCCGGGCTGACATAGGTGAATCGGCGCTGGCCTTCGTGGAGGGTCAGCCGGAAGATGACACCGGGGACCTGGGCGGTCAGCTGCCGCAGGCTGGTTTCGCTGGCCCGCAGGGTGGCCTCGCTCTGCCGGTGGGCGTCCAGCACCTGGTGCAGGCCGTACAGCAGGGCCCCGGCGGCGAACACCATCAGGCCGTCGGCGACCAGGGCATTGACCGCCACCACCCCAAACACGCTGTCGCCGGCCAGACTGCTGCCCAGGGTACCCAGTCCGGTGTGGGCCGCGAAGCCCAGGGCCAGCCAGGTGGCGACATTGGCGGCCAGGGCCAGCCAGGCGGCGCGCATGCCCAGCAGCAGCACGGCCAGCACCGGCACTGCCATCAGGTAGGCCTGCCCGACCAGCCCGACCCACCAGAGCAGGGCGGTGCCCACCCCCTGCAGCAGGACCAGCAGGCCGGTGGCCCGCAGGCCGTGGCGCAGATTGGGGGCATGGTTGAGCCCGGTGATGAAGGCCGGGGCCAGCACGTTCAACACCACGATCGGCCAGAGGCCCTTCTGCCAGGCCAGGGCCCCGCTGGGCAGGGCCACCAGCCAGGCCACCCACTGCAGCGGCGACAACAGGTCGCGCAGCACCTGGGTCCGCCAGGACTTCAGGTCCTGCGGCACGCGCGCGGGGGTCGGCGGGGGCGGACGCGGATGATCGGGCACGGCAGGGACGCCCTCCAGGGCGGTTCGCATGGCGGTTTATCGACGGGGGTGGGGCGTGGCTTGATGTGTGTGCGATTGGCGCCTGGATTCAGCGCCGGATGTCTTGCGTGCCTTTCAAAACCTATGCTATAGTTCAAAGCTTACCGGGGCAACACGCCAAACACGTGAAGCTTCAGTCACCTGCCCAGGTGGCGGAATTGGTAGACGCACTAGTTTCAGGTACTAGCGGGTAACTCCGTGGAGGTTCGAGTCCTCTCCTGGGCACCAAACAGCCGACGGCCTGCACAGCAATGTGCAGGCCGTTTTGCTTTGCAGGTTCGCCGCGAACCGCCGCCCTCGGCCGGGGCGGCGCTTGGGTTCAGTCCTGTCCGAACAGGTCACGGGTGTAGACCCGGTCCTTGACCCCCTGCAGTTCGGGCACCAGCCGGTTGGCCACGATCACGTCTGCCTGCGCCAGGAAGGCGGGCAGCTCGTGGAAAACCTTGGAGCCGAAGAAGCTCTCGTCCTTCAGCGCGGGTTCGTAGACGATCACCTGCACGCCCTTGGCCTTGATGCGCTTCATGATGCCCTGCACGCTGCTGGCGCGGAAGTTGTCCGAGCCGGCCTTCATGATCAGCCGGTGGATGCCCACCACCTTGGGCCGGCGGCGCAGGATGTCGTCGGCCACGAAGTCCTTGCGCGTGGTGTTGGAGTCCACGATGGCGCGGATCAGCGTCTGCGGCACCTGGCTGTAGTTGGCCAGCAGCTGCTTGGTGTCTTTGGGCAGGCAGTAGCCGCCGTAG
>JAYSCA010000314.1:0-3887 GCA_041915165.1 Ideonella sp. | reverse complement strand
CCTATGTGGTGCTGGGTGCCGGCATCTGGATGAACAGCAACGACGACACCGTGCCGACCCTGCTGACCCACCGCAGCGTGGTCACGCTGTGGATCACCACCGGCCTGATGCTGGCCCTGCCGCGTGTGCTGGGCGTGTGGGCCGTGCTGCGCCGCGGCGAGCAGGCCGCTTTCGGCGGCACCGCCCAGCTGATCGCCAGCTCGGCGCTGGAAGCGCTGATGTCGGCCATCCAGGCCCCCATCCGCATGGCCGCGCACAGCCTGTTCGTCATCGGCGGCCTGACCGGCTGGACGCTGGAATGGAAGTCGCCCCCGCGGGAAGCCAGCGACGTGGCCTGGACCGAGGCCCTGCGCCGCTTCGGCCCGCTGACCGCCGTGGTGGCCGCCGTGCTGGTGGCCGTCTCCAGCGTGTCACCCGCCACCACGCTGTGGCTGCTGCCCATGGGCCTGCCGCTGCTGTTCTCGGTGCCCTTCACGGTGCTGAGCAGCCAGGGCGCGCTGGGCCAGCGCTTGCGCGACGCCGGCTGGCTGACCATCCCCGAGGAAGCCCGTTCGCCCGCTGTGCTGCGCCAGGCCTGGCATTACGCCCAGCTCTACGCCAACCTGCCGGCCCTGGCCACCGCGCTGCTGTCGGACCTGCCGCGCCTGGCGGCCCTGGCCATGAAGGCCGTGGGCCCGCGCCACACCGGACGCGGTCTGCGCGGCGAGGCTCGTCGCCAACGCATGCTGCAACTGAGCCGCAACGCCCAGGGTGCCGCCGCGGCCGAGCAGCTGCACTTTCTGAACGAGCCGCACAGCCTGCGCCTGCTGCACGCCGCGACGGCCGGGCAGGTTCTGCCGCGCTGAGTCGCGTTCGCCTCCCGCCAAGGGCCCTTCGGGGCCCTTTTTTGTTGCTGTTGGTGACAGGCATGACAGCCGGTGTGAAAACTCCCCCGGATGGGTGACGAAGTGGCCAAAGCCCCTTCCTAGAATCCGCGCGACCCCAGCGTGGACGGCATGTGGCCGTGTGCTGAGAGGTTCATACAACAGCCGGCCAGGGAGGGCGGCACACCATGATCAGCAGCCTGACGAGCGCCTTGGCGAGCACCTTGGGGCTCTTCGACGATGCGCAGCGCCTGTACCGGCTCGATTCGCCCTGCGCCGAGCTGGCCGGCCTGCACGTGCAGGCCTGGGCCCTGCGCGAAGCGCTGAGCCGCCCCTGGGAGCTGCAGCTGCTGGCCGTCAGCGAAACCCAGGGCCTGGACCTGCAGGCCTTGCTGGGCCAGCCCCTCACTCTGGTCACCCGCCTGGCCGACGGCAGCGAGGCGCGCCGCACCGGTCAGGTGCTGCAGGCCGCGGCCGAAGACAGCGACGGCGGCCTCTCGCGCTACCAGTTCACCATCCAACCCTGGCTGGGCTTTCTGGACCAGACGCTGCGCAGCCAGGTCTGGCAGGACACCCTGCTGACCGACCTCATCGACAGCGTGCTCGGCCGCTATGCCGGCTGGGCCAGCTGGCGCTGGGCGCCCTGCGTGGGCGAACACCTGCAGGCCTCGGCCCAGGCCGGCGTGCGGCCCTACACCGTGCAGTACCGCGAGAGCGATCTGGCCTTCCTGCAGCGCCTCTTGGCGCGCGAAGGCCTGGCCTACCGCTTCGAAGAGGCCGAAGACGGCCAACCCGGCCCCACTGTCGTCTTCTTCGCAGACAGCACGTCCAGCCAGAGCTGCCCGGAAGACGCGGGCTCGGCCGCCTGGGGCGGCGTGCGCTTCCACCGCGACGGCGTGCAGGAAGGGCAGGACACCATCCAGGCCTTTGGCGGCCAACGCCAGCAGGCCGTGGCCGTGCTCAGCGCCACCCGCTACGACCCCGAACAGGCCCGCCTGGTGGCCGCCGAGGTGGCCACCGCCGGCAGCGTGGGCGGCCAGAACGCCCCCTGGCTGGAAACCTACGAAAGCCTGGGCGAGAGCGGCCACGGGGCCTTGCTGGCCGACAGCGGCCAGCTCCAGCGCAGCCTCACCCTGGCCCAGCAGGCTATCGAAGCCCGCCACAAGGCCTGGCTGGGCCGCTCGGTGGTGCGCAGCTTCAGCGCGGGCCAGCGCTTTGCGCTGACCGATTCCCCGCTGGACGCCCTGGACGACCTGCGCCCCGAGGAGGACAAGCAGTTCCTGCTGACCGACGTCACCCACGCCGGCCTCAACAACCTGCCCAAGGACCTGGCCGAGACCCTGGCGCGCCAGTTCCAGCCCTGGGGCGGGCGGCGTCGCCACGACCCGCTGGCCGAGTTCTGGCCCGAGTGGCTGGAGCCTGCGCTGATCCGCCAGGCCCGGGCCCGCGGCTACGCCAACGCCTTTGCCGCCATCCGCGCCCACATCCCCTGGCGGCCGCTGTGGGTGGATGAGCACGGCCAGCGCCTGTACCCGCGCGCCGTGGCGCCCGGCCCGCTGCTGGCCACCGTGGTGGGGGCCGATGGCAGCACCACCCCGCAGGGCGACCAGGAGGTGCACACCGACCGCCTGGGCCGGGTGCGCATCCGCTACGAGTTCCAGGGCCAGGAAGACAACGCACCGGGCACGGCGCTGGCGAGCCCCTGGGTGCGCGTTCTGCAGCCGCTGGCCGGCGAAGGCCAGGGCCTGCAGTGGACCCCGCGCATCGGCCACGAGGTGCTGGTGGGCCATGTGGACGACGACCTGGAGCAGCCCATCATCCTGTGCGGCCTGTACCACGGCCGGGGCGAGGGTGGCGTGCCCGCCACGCCGGGGGGCCAAGGGGCTGAAGCCGACACGAGCAGCTTTGCCAACAGCAGCGACGCCAACCCCTCGGCCCAGGGCAACCTGACCGGCGGCCACAGCCCGGCCTGGCACGGCGCGGCCCCGGGCGAGCTCAGCCAAGGTGGCCAGCGCAACGCCGCGGCCCTGTCCGGCTACAAGAGCAAGGAGTTCGGCGGCAGCGGCTACAACCAGCTCGTGTTCGACGACAGCGACGGCCAGCTGCGGGTGCAACTGGCCAGCACCCAGCACGCCAGCCAGCTCAACCTGGGTCACCTCATCCACCAGGCCGACAACCACCGCGGCAGCTTCCGCGGCACCGGCTGGGAACTGCGCACCGACGCCTACGGCGCCGTGCGTGCCCGCCAGGGCCTGCTCATCAGCACCTTCGGCACCCAGGCCGCCGAGCCCGCGGGCGACAACGCCGCGGGCATCGCCCTGGCCCGGCAACTGGGCACCCTGAGCCAGACCTTCAGCCAGGCCGCCGCCACCCACCAGACCGTGGCCTTCTCCGGCCAACTGGGCAGCGCCCAGGCCGGCCAGAGCCTGGTGGACCCGAAGGCAGCGCCCATCCCCGCCTGGCTCACCCAGGTCAGCGGCATGGTCAGCGCCCAGGACGCGGACCAGGCCCAGGCCGATGCGGCCGGCAAGAACACCCAGGCCAGCGCCGACAAGCTGCCCCACAGCACCGACGCCATCGCCGCCGTCAGCGCCCGTGGCGGCCTGCTGCAAACCGCAGCAGCCGACATCGTCTACGCTGCCGGCGAGAACATCCACCAGGCCAGCGCGCAAGACATCGACCAGGCCGTGGCCGGCGCCTGGCGCCTGCACACCGGCCAGGCCATTGGCATCCTGGGCGGGGCCATCCAGCCCGGCAGCCAGGCCGCCGGCACCGGCGTGACGCTGATCGCCGGGCAGGACCCGCTGACCATCCAGGCCCAGGCCGGCACCGCCCAGCTGGCCGCGCAAAAGCAGCTGGCCATCCAGAGCCAGAGCGCCAGCGTCCACTGGGCCGCGGCCAAGAAGATCACCCTGGCCACCGCCGGTGGCGCCTCCATCACCCTGGAGGGCGGCAACATTACCTTCGAATGCCCGGGGACCATCACGGTCAAGGCGGGGAGCAAGAGTTTTGAGGGAGGGGAGA
>JAYSCA010000313.1:0-3895 GCA_041915165.1 Ideonella sp. | reverse complement strand
GGCCTGGAAGTGGGGCGCCAGCCGGGCCAGCCAGGCGGCCTCGCGCGCCGGATCCTTAGGGGCGGGGCGGTGGCAGAAGACGTTGACGTTGAACGGCCGGTCTGTCAGTGCCCGGGTGGCGTCGATCATCGCTCGCGCCTGGTCCGCGCTGCTGGCGCCAATGCCCAGGGCCCCCAGCCCGCCGGCGTTGGAGACCGCCGCCGCCAACGCGGGCGTGGCCACCCCGGCCATCGGGGCCTGGAAGATGGGGTAGCGTAGGCCCAGCCGGGCCAACAGGGGGTGCAGCGGCGTCATGCCGCCGATTCTTCCATCACCTGCCGCCCTGTTCAGTGAAGGGCTTCGTGCGATGGTGCCAGCGCGGCGGCGCAGACCCAGCGCTCCCACACGCTCACGGCCAGCAGGATGGCCGCCACCAGCCCGCCCAGGGCCAGCAGGCTCATCTTCCCGGAGGCCAGGGCCACACCCAGCAGGGCGAGCGCACCGACCCAGTGGGAGTGGGCCAGGGTTTGGGTGACGATGCGCTTGTAGATCGCGCTGCCCAGCAGGAACAGGATCGGCCCCGCGACCACGGCCGCGGCCTGGGCCACGCTCGGCACCGACTGGGGGTGGGCCATCACCAGGTCGTGCCCGACGGCTGCCACGATCACCCCGCCCACCAGAATGGCATGCACGTAGTGAAATTTGGCCCCCATGCGCCCGGGATCTTCGGCGTGGGTGATGACCGCGGTGGCCATCTTGCCGGAGGTGCCGAAGTACAGCCACCACAGGCCCAAGGTGCTGAGGAAGGTGGTCAGCAGGGCCAGCAGCAGGTCCGGGGTCCAGACCTCGGCCTCGGCCAGGGCGGCGCCGCTGGCCAGCACGGTTTCACCCAGCGCGACGATCACGAACAGCTGGCAGCGCTCGGTCAGGTGGCCGCCTTCGATGGTCCAGTCGCGGGTGCTGGAGCGGCCCAGGAAGGGCAGGGGGAAGCCGAGCATCGGCGACACGTATTCGCAGGCCACGGCCACGGCCCACAGCAGCAGGCGGGTGCCGTGCTCGGCCAGCGCACCGGCCAGCCAGAACACCGCGGCGATCAGCATCCAGCCCAGGATGCGGCGGTAGTTGGCCGCCAGCGCATGGTGCTTGGGCAGGCAGCCCACGATGAAGGCCGCCCGCCCCACCTGCATCACGGCATAGCTGCCGGCAAACACCCACCCGGCGTCGCCAAAGGCGCGCGGGATGCTGGCGGCCATTACCAGGCCCAACAGCATCGACAGGAACAGCAGCCCGCGGATGTGGGGCGTCTCCGGGTCGAACCAGTTGGTCAGCCAGCAGGTGTACTGCCAGCCCAGCCAGACGGCGAACCAGAGCACCGCCATCTCGGCCACGCCCATCCAGCCGAGGTGGTGCAGCAGCAGGTGGCTGAGCTGGGTGACGGCAAAGACGTAGACCAGATCGAAGAACAGTTCTTCGAAGGTGACGCGGGCATGGTGCCCATCGCGCGTGCGCAGCAGGGAGCGTGAGGGCATGCCGGTTCCCGGGTCATTTGGTGGTGTAGCCCCCATTGATCAGCAAGGTCTGGCCGGTGACCCACCAGCCATCGCTGACCAGATGGCGGATGAAAGGTACCACGTCCTCGATGTCGGTCAGGCCGGTCTTGCTGAAGGCCGAGAGGGCGGCGGCGGTGCGGTGGTAGGCCACCGCGTCGGCCTGTTCCTGGCCGTAGAAGAACGGCGTGTCCATGGGGCCGGGCCCGACGGCCGTGACCGAGATGCCGCGCGCCCCGAACTCCTTGGCCGCGGCGCGGGTGAAGTGCTCGACCGGCGCCTTGGTGCCCGCATAGGCGCTGTAGAACGGCGTGAAGGCGCCCAGCAGCGAGGTGACCAGGGTGCAGATCTTGCCGTGGTCGTTGAGGTGCCGGCCTGCCTCCTTCAGGAAGAAGAAGGCGGTCTTGGCGTTGACCGTGCTCATGGTGTCGTACTCGGCCTCGCTGATCTCCAGCAGCGGCTTCTTGAGCACCTTGCCGACGGTGTTGATCGCAATGTCGGGCCGGCCGACCGCGGCCACCGCGTCGGTGAACAGCTTCTCCATCGCCGCGGCCGTGCTCAGGTCCGCCTGCAGGGCCACGGCCTGCGCGCCCGCCGCCTGCACGGCCGCGACGGTGGCCTCGGCGTCGGCGCGGGTGGCCGCGCTGTTGTAGTGAATGGCCACCGCCTTGGCGCCGTGCTGGGCCAGGTCGCGGGCGATCAGGCCGCCCAGGTTCTTCGCGCCACCGGCGATCAGCACCACCTTGCCTTCGAGACTGTGCCGTGAGGACATGTTGAGCTCCTTGAATGGGTTGTGATGGCGCTGCAGCTTATTGGTTTGACAGGAAAGATAAATGTGTCTTTCAATACAGGACTATTCAGTGATTAATACCAATTGAGCGATGGACCGGATCGACACCCTGCGGGCCTTTCTGCGCGTGGCGGCCACGGGCAGCTTTTCGCTGGCGGCGGACCAGTTGGGCCTGCCCCGGCCCTCCGTCTCGCTGGCCATCCAGCAACTGGAGGCGCGGCTGGGCGTGCGGGTGTTCCACCGCACCACGCGCAAGGTGACGCTGACCCAGGATGGCCAGGCCCTGCTGGCGCGGGCCGCCGCCCTGGTCGGTGACATGGAGGACCTGGAAGCCCGCTTCCATCCCCCGGGCGAAGGCGGGGTGGTGGGGCGGCTGCGGGTGGACGTGCCCAGCCGCATCGGCCGTCGGCTGATCGCCCCGGCCCTTCCCGCGCTGCTGGCACGCCACCCGGGGCTGGAGATCGAGCTGGGCTCCACCGACCGGGCGGTCGACCTGGTGGCCGAGGGCATCGACTGCGCGCTGCGCGTGGGCGCGTTGGGTGACAGCAGCCTGGTGGCGCATCCGCTGGGCCAGTTCACCTTGATCAACTGCGCCAGCCCGGCCTATGTGCAGCGCTGGGGCGTGCCGCAGTCCCCCAAGGACCTGGCGCACCACCAGGTGGTGCAGTACCTGTCGCCGTCCACGGGCCAGGCGGCGCCCTGGGAATGGCCGGAGGGGGACACGCGCCGCACCCTGCGGCTGGCCGGGCGGGTGGGGGTGAACAACGCCGAGACCTACATTGCCTGCGCGCTGTCCGGTCTGGGCCTGATCCAGATCCCGCGCTTCGACGTGCAGGATCACCTGGACGACGGCAGCTTGGTCGAGCTGCTGCCGCAGCACCGGCCCGCGCCCATGCCGGTGCAGGTGGTGTACCCGCACCGCCGGCACCTGTCGCGGCGGGTGCAGGCCTTCATGGCCTGGGTGGCCGAGCTGCTGAGCGAACGGAGCCCGTAAGCTCTACAATTAAGGGTTTTCCCTATAAATACAGTGTCTTAGAACACTGACAACACCATGCGCTCTGTTTACACCTTACTGAAAGACCTGTTCCACAGGACCCCGTCCTCGCCAGAGGACAGCCGTGCGGCCTATTTGGCCGAAGCGGCCCATCTGGGCGACGCCGAGCGTCGCCGCTGCGAAATCGAACACCGTCAGCGCACCCTGCTGATGCTGGCGCCGCAGCTCACCCCGTTCATCCGCTGAACGGGCAGGCGCCCACCGGGGATCGGGGGGCGCCTCATCATCTCTCCACGTCCAGCCAGGCCCGGTGCGCAATCTGGTTGCGCCCAAGTTGCTTGGCCTGGTAGAGCAGTTGGTCCACCTGCCCCAGGGCCTGCTGCGGGCTGAAGCCCTCCGAGGGCATCACCGTGCCCACCCCGATGCTCACCGTGACCCGCTGACCGTGCGGGTTCTGGGCATGGGGCAGGGCCAGCTTCTCGATCAGCCGCTGGCAGCGCTCGGCCACCCGCAGCGCCCCCTCGCCCTCGGTCTCCGGCAGGATCAGCACGAACTCCTCGCCGCCGTAGCGGGCCACCAGGTCGC
>JAYSCA010000312.1:0-3907 GCA_041915165.1 Ideonella sp. | reverse complement strand
CCTACCGGCCGCAGGACCGCACGGTGGACGTGCAGATCGCCCGCTTGCGCCGCAAGCTGCGCGAGGCCAGCCCCGGCACCGAATGGGTGGACACCGTGCGCGGCGAAGGCTATGTCTTCGCGCCGCGCGGCTGACACCCCCGCCCGCCATGCCCGGCCGCCGCCTGTTCACCCGCTTCTTCCTGGCCCTGATGCTGATGGCCCTGGCGCTGACCGCCGTGCTGGGCGCGGTGTTCTACCTGGAACGCAGCCGGGCCATGGCCGAGCTGGTGGTCGACCGCTGGGCCCCGGCGCTGCGCGTGGCCGCCGGTCTGCCGGCCGTGGACGGCACCGAACCCGTGCGCGACACACCGGTGCTGCAGTCGGCCGAGCGGCCTGCCCAGGCCGGCCGGGTGCCGATCTATGCCGCCCGGCTCACCTCGGTGCAGGCCGTGCTGGCCGACCAAGGGCTGCCGCCCTTGGCCCTGGCGATGGACCGCAGCCACCGACCCGCGACGCTGTGGATCGAACTGGCCGACCCGGCGGACGCCGCGCCACGCTGGTACGGCATCCGGGAGCCGCTGATCGAGCCCTCCCCACCGTTGCGCATCCTGGGCGTGACCGGCGTGGTGGTGGCGGTGGCCGCGCTGCTGGCCTGGTGGCTGGCGCGCTGGCTGACCCGCCCGCTGGACGCGCTGCGGCTGCACCTGGCCGGCTTCCGGCCGGGGCAGACCCGGCCGGACCTGCCCCCGCCGCTGGCGGAGGCCAGCGACGAGATCCTGGCCATCGACCAGGCCTGGCAAGCGCTGGCCCAGCGCCTGACCCGCTTCGAGCAGGAACGGGCCTTGATGCTGGCCGGGGTCTCGCACGACCTGCGCAGCCCGCTGGGGCGCATCCAGCTGGCCGCCAGCCTGCTGCCCGACACGCCGGAGGTGGCCCAGCGCCGGGCCAGCATCGAACGCAATGTGCAGGTGGCCGACCAGCTGATCCAGGGCTTTCTGGACCATGCCCGCATCGGCGCCCTGCCGCTGGACCAGGCCGTGGACCTGGCCGCGCTGGCCCGCCAGGTGGTGCTGCAGCGCCACGACGCGGCCGAACAGGCCGGCTGCCAGCTGCGGGCCGAACTGCCGGCCACGCTGGTGCTGCCCCAGGCCCACCCCCAGCTGGTGGAACGCCTGCTGGCCAACCTGGTGGACAACGCGCTGCAGCATGGCGCCAACCCGGTGACGGTGCGCGCCGGCAGTGCGGGCACGCAGTTCTGGCTGGAGGTCTGCGACGGCGGCCCCGGCATCCCCGAGACCCAGCAGGCGCTGGCGCTGCAGGCCTTCTACCGGGGCGACCCCGGCCGCGCCCGCCCCGGCACCGGACTGGGCCTGGCCATCGTGCGCGAGGCCGCGCAGCGGCTGGGCGCACGGCTCAGCTTTCGCACGCTGTCGCCGCAAGGCTTTGCCGTGCGGCTGGACGGCCAGCTGCGCCCTTGAAGGCGCGTGCCGCCCCGGGCGGGTTGTGATCCACTCGCCGCATGTCGCTCCGTTCCGCCTCCCCCGCCCTCGCCGCCGCGCTGCTGTTCGGCGCCAGCACGCCCCTGGCCAAGCTGCTGGTGGGCAACATGCCGCCCCTGCTGCTGGCCGGCCTGCTCTACCTGGGCAGCGGCCTGGGTCTGGCCAGCCTGCTGCTGCTGCGCCTGTCCCGTGACCCCGCCACCCGGGCCCAGCTGCGCATCCCCCCGGGTGAGCAGCCCTGGCTGCTGGGGGCCATCTTCTTTGGCGGGGTGCTGGGGCCGGCCCTGCTGATGGGCGGGCTCACCCACACCGATGGCGCCACCGCCTCGCTGCTGCTGAATGTCGAGGGGGTGTTGACCGCCGTCATCGCCTGGGGGGTGTTCCGGGAGAACGCCGACCGGCAGGTGGTGCTGGGCATGGTGGCCATCGTGCTCGGGGGGCTGCTGCTGTCGTGGGAGCCCGGCGGGGCCACGCTCTCCACCGGCGCCCTGCTCATCGTCGGTGCCTGTCTGTGCTGGGCCATCGACAACAACCTCACCCGCAAGGTCTCCACCAACGACGCGATGCTGGTGGCCTGCCTCAAGGGGCTGCTGGCCGGCAGCTGCAACACCGCGCTGGCCCTGGCCGGTGGTGCGACCCTGCCCTCACCGCTGGCCGCAGGCGGCAGCCTGCTGGTCGGCTTCGCCGGCTACGGGCTCAGCCTGGTGCTGTTCGTGGTCGCGCTGCGCACGCTGGGCACCGCCCGCACGGGCGCCTACTTCTCGGTCGCGCCGCTGTTCGGGGTGCTCATCTCGCTGGCGCTGTGGCCCCAACGGCCGTCCCTGCTGTTCTGGATCGCCGCCGCGTTGATGGGCCTGGGGGTGTGGCTGCATGTGCGCGAACGGCATGCCCACACGCACGTCCACGAAGCGCTGGACCACAGCCACCGCCATGTGCACGACGCCCACCACCAGCATTCGCACGCGGCCGACTGGGACGGCAGCGAGCCCCACACGCACCCGCACCACCACACGGTGATGACGCACCAGCACCCCCACTACCCGGACATCCACCACCGGCACCCCCACTGAACGAGCGGAGCGCGCCGGCCGGCGGGGCGTTCACTCCGCCCACTGCAGGCCGACGATGCCCAGCACGATCAGCGCGATGCAGCCGATGCGCAGCAGCGACAGGGTCTCACCAAAGGCCAACAGCCCGACCAGCACCGTGCCCACGGCGCCGATACCGCCCCAGACGGCGTAAGCGGTGCCAATGGGGATGACCTGCAGGGTCAGGCTCATCAGGTAGACGCTCAGCCCGCCGAACAGCAGCGCCGCGCTGGCAGGCAGCAGGCGGGTGAAGCCGTTGGACAGCTGAACGGAAGTCGAGAACGCGACCTCCAGCAGACCGGACACCAGGATCAGGGTCCAGGCCAGCTTGGGCTGGGTGACGTCAAACATGGTGCACGGCAGACAAGGTGTGGCAAGCCGGCCAGTCTGCCAGAAGCCGGCGGGGTGCGCCGGCCCGTCCCGGTTCAGGCGTAGGACGTGGGCGCCGGCACCCGCCCCTGCAGGTGGAAGTGGCCGATGTCGCGCAGCTTCAGGTCGATCGGATCGTGCAGGGTGTGCACCCGCACATTGCGCCAGAAACGGTCCAGGCCCAGCGCACCCCGGGTGGCCCCTGGCCCGGTGAGCTCGAACACCTCGCTGCTCACGTCCACCCCGGCCCGGTGGGCCAGGACCTTGGCCTCGGCCGCGGCGATCGCCACGGCCCCACGCTCCTCGGCCGTCAGCGCCGCGCCGCGGGCCAGCGCCGCATCGGCCGCCTGCTGGGCCGCATCGGTGGCCAGTTCGGCCGCCCGGATCTTCAGCCGCAGCTCAGCCCAGCGGTGGGCCAGCAGCGGCTCCTCGATCGCCTGGGCCGCGTTGCCGTTCGGCCAGGGGCGCGTGCGCTCGCGCAGGAAACCCATCGCCTGCTGATAGGCCCCCTGGGCCAGCCCCAGGTACAGATTGGTCAGGATCAGCTGGGCCAGCACCGTGCGCAGGGTGGCCTGCGGTGTGGGCGTCTCGCCGGGGCGCTGAAACACGGCGGCGTCGGGCAACGGAACCTGCTCGAACGTGACGGTGCCGCTGTCGGTCTGGCGCTGCCCAAAACTGTCCCAGTCGTCCTGCACCTGCACACCCGCCGCACGGGTGGCCACATGCCCGACCAGCTGACGCTCGCTGCCGTCGGGCTGCACCTCGACCGCTGACAACACCAGCCGGTCCGAGCCTACCGACCCCGAGGCATAGCTTTTCACCCCGTTGAGCACCCAGCCCCCCTCCACCCGGGTCGCCTTCAAGCGGGTGTCCCGCGGGTTGAGCGCATTGCCCCAGAACCAGTGCTCGCGCAGCGTGCGCGGCAGCAGATCGGCCTGCTGGGCCGCGCTGCCCCACAGCTGGATGGTCG
>JAYSCA010000311.1:0-3918 GCA_041915165.1 Ideonella sp. | reverse complement strand
GGCCGTCGTCGGCCGTTCGCCAGCGGCGGTAGTCGCCCGAGGTGGCCACCGACAGCCCGTGCAGCGCCACCCGGGTGGGTGGCAGCGGACAGGCCGGGTCCGGCGACTCCAGGTCCACCCACCAGGGTTGGCCGCTGGGCTTCAGGCCTTCGCCGCGCAGTTCGCCGCCGATCTCCACCAGATGGTGGCGCAGGCCGCTGTCGCGCAGCAGGGCGCTGACCCGGTCCACCGCATGGCCCTTGGCGATGGCCGAGAGGTCCAGCCGGCAGTCTCCCGGCTGGGTGAGCTGGCGCTGCGCGGCCGCCCAGCCCAGCCGCTGCCAGCCCGGGCCGGTCGGCGCGGGCTGGCCCTCGCACAGGACGGCCGGGCCGAAGCCCCAGCGGCCCACCGCGGCGCCGACCGTGGGGTCGAAGGCGCCCCTGCTGCGTCGGGCGACCTGCAGGCCGGCCTCGATCACGGTGGCGAAGCTCTCCGGCAGGGCCAGGGCTTGGCCGGCCGGCAGGCGGTTGAAGTGGCTGATCAGCGCGCGGTCTTCCCAGGTGCTCATCTGCGCGATCACGTCGTCCAGCACGGCCTGGATGGCCCGGCGCAGCGCGGTGTCCGGCAGGTCCGCGCCCGCCCAGAGCCGAACCGACCAGGTGGTGCCCATGGTGGCGCCGTCCAG
Organism: Ideonella sp.; assembly: GCA_041915165.1. Classification (GTDB taxonomy): domain Bacteria; phylum Pseudomonadota; class Gammaproteobacteria; order Burkholderiales; family Burkholderiaceae_C; genus Ideonella. Next base: position 3,254 of record JAYSCA010000311.1, on the reverse strand, counting down.
GGTGTGCAGCACCTGGCCCCAGGGGGCCGGCGCGCCATGCACCTCGGCCGGGATCAGCACCCGGGCGGCAGATGGGCTCTGTGCGGAGGAAGACATGCGCAAGGTCCAGGGGCGGGGGTCAGCGCGGCAGCACTTCGAAGGTGACGCTCAGGCCGGCGCGCTCGATCGGGTGGTCGCGCGTGCCCTCGGTGAGCGAGGGGCCACCCGGGCGTTCGCCGTGGCTGGCGCCCAGCCAGTAGCGGCCCGGCGCTGCCCAGGTCACGGTGAACCGGCCCTGGGCATCGGAGGTCAGGGTCTGCTCGGCGCGGTCGTAGCGGTAGCGGTTGCCTTCGCGCACCAGCGAGAGCTTCTCGCCGGCCAGCGGCTTCCCGTTGAGCAGCAGCGTGAAGCGGGTGTGGTCGCCGTCGCTGAGGTCGTTCACCGCGTCCAGCGGCAGGACTTCGAGGCCCTGCCCTTCGGGCGCGAAGGCCGGCACGGTGGCCTTTTCGCGGCTGACGAAGGTCTGCTGGCGGTTGACCATGTGCAGCACGCCCAGCACCTTGGCGCTGGCAGGCACCTGCTGGGCGAACTCGGCGGGGCTGCCGCGGAAGCGCTGGGTCTTGCCCTCGGCATCCTTGTAGCTGGCCATCAGGCTGTCGCTGAGGTTGCTGATGCGGTAGGTGCCTTCGGCCGGAAGCTCGACCGTCACGCTGTTGAGCGCGGCGGTGTGGCTGCGTTCCCCGGCGGGCAGCGGCTGGCCCGCGGGGCCGGTCACGCGCAGCTCACCCCAGGCGAGCGGGCGTTCGGCGATGAACAGGTCGGTGGAAACGGCGGCGTCGAGCACGACGCTCTGGCTGCGGCCGGTGACCAGCGTGGTCGAGGGCAGCAGCCAGGTGTCGTGGGCCCAGGCCAGCAGGGGCAGGGTGGTGGCCAGGGCGAGGGCCCACTGGCGCGGACGGGGCAGGGTCATCAAGGGCATGGGGCCTCCAGGGCGAAGGGGGGCGTCAGGGAGTGGCCTTGAGCTTCAGGGCACCGAGCTCGTGGGTGCCTTGGGCCTGGGCTTGTTGGGCGGCCTGGATGGGCCAGGCAAGCGGCAGGCGCTGCACCTCGCGGCCACCGCCTTCGCGGGCGGCTTCCACCACCACCGTGTACTGGCCGGCGGGCAGCCGGGCCAGCGCGGGGGCCTGGTCCAGGCGCAGCACCTGCTCGCCCGGCGAGCGGGTGGCGCCGGTCACGCCGTCGGCCGGCACGGTCAGATCGCGGCCGCCGGCGCGCCACCACTGGCGCAGGTCGCGCAGCCACTTGGTGCCGCCGTTGTTGGCCTTCTTCAGGTCGTACCAGACGGCCAGCTGGGCCGCGGCGTTGGGCTGGCCATCCTTTTCAAGCCAGACGGCCACATAGGGCTTGTGGTATTCGGCCACGCTCAGACGGGGCAGTTCCAGCGTGAGCTGCAGCGTGGCGGCCCAGGTGGAGGAGGAGCCCAGGGCCAGCAGGCCCAGGGTGGTCGCGGTCACGGCGGTGGATCGGGAGGTGGGGGTGGTCATCGGCGTGGGGTCAGTGGATGAACAGGAGAACCAGCAGGGCGGGCAGCACGAAGCCCGCCGCGGTCAGCGGCCAGGTCAGCGCGCGCTGACCGGCGTGGCGGTGCAGGATCAGCAGGCCGGTGAGGCAGAAGACAAGGCAACCGGCCGCGAAGAGGTCGAGGAAGGCGCGCCAGATGGCGCCGGTGTGGCGGCCCTTGTGCAGGTCGTTGAGCAGGGCCAGCAGGCCGCGGTCGCTGTCCTCGAACTCGGCCTCGCCGCTGCGCAGGTCGACGCGCAGCCAGGCGTCGCCACCCGGCCGGGGCATGGCCAGGTAGAGCTCCTCGGCGGACCATTCCGGCGCCAGGCCGGCAGCCAGGCGCAGGTCGTGCGCCTGGGCGGCCCACTGGCGCAGCGTGGCGGGCACGGGGGCGCTGCCGCCCTCGCGCTGCGGCCGGGCGGCTTGCACGGCGGCCAGCACGGGGGCGGGCAGCGTGGCCTGCCGGCGCGTGACGATGGGCTGGGCCTCGATGTCGGCCGCGTGGTTGAGCGTGAAGCCGGTGAGGGCAAAGCCCAGCATGCCGACCAGGCACAGCGCCGAGCTGATCCAGTGCCAGCGCAGCAGGGTCTTGAAGCCGTTCGCGCTCACAGCTCGGCCCAGCGGCGCAGCAGGTTGTGGTAGTGGCCGGTGAGCTGCAGCACCTCGTCGTTGTCGCCCAGCCGGGCGCGCAGGCGCTGGATGGTCTGGTCCAGCTCGTAGAGGGCGGCACGCTGGCCGTCGTCGCGCACCAGGCTCTGGGTCCAGAAGAAGGCGCAGGTGCGGGCGCCGCGGGTGACGGGCTCGACCTTGTGCAGGCTGGTGGACGGGTAGAGGATCAGGTCGCCCGCGGGCAGCTTGACCTCGTGGGCGCCGTAGGTGTCCATCACCACCAGCTCGCCGCCCTCGTAGTCCTCGGGGTCGCAGAGAAACAGCGTGGTGGAGACGTCGCTGCGCAGGCGCTGGCCATCGCCCATCGCCATCACCGAGCCGTCCACATGCAGGCCGTAGCTGCCGCCGCCCTGGTAGCGGTTGAACAGCGGCGGCAGGATGCGGTGCGGCAGGGCGGCGGAGATGAACTGCGGATGGCGCGAGAGAGCCTGCACGATGTGTTGGCCCAGCTCGCGCGCCAGGGGATGGTCGGGCGGCAGCTGCTCGTTGCGCTTGACCTGGGCGCCCTGCGCCCCGACGGTGGCCCGGCCGTCGGCCCAGGGGGCCTCGGCCAGGGCCTGTCGGTAGCGGGCGACGTTGTCAGGCGTCAGAACGCCCGGGATGTGCAACAGCATGCCGCGCCGCCTTTCTCAGAACTGCACGCTGGCCGTCAGCTTGGCCGAGCGCGGCGCGCCCAGCGTGGCGCGGGCGCCGCTGTTGTTGAGCGTGCTGATGTATTCCTTGTCGAACACATTGCCCACGTTCAGCTGCAGCGTCAGGTTCTTCATGACCTGGTAGGAGGCCATCAGGTTGGCCACCCAGTAGGCCGGGATCTCCGGCATGTTCTGGGTCGACAGGTCGGTGTCGGCGGTGATCGTGCGCTTCTGCTTGGAGACGTAGTTCGCGCCGCCGCCCAGGGTCAGATCGCCCCAGCGGTAGGAGGTCCAGAAGGACGCCGTCAGGTCGGGCGACCAGCGCACGCCATTGGTGGCGGTGGTGTGCGTGCTGTTCCAGACATCGCTCTGCTTCGTGTCCATCGTGGCGATGCCGGCGGACAGCTGCCAGTC
>JAYSCA010000310.1:0-3925 GCA_041915165.1 Ideonella sp. | reverse complement strand
CCGGTTTCAAGCGCTTCCTGTGGCCTGCGGGCCTGTTCGCGCTGGGCTACTTCAGCCTGGGCTTCATCCTGCTGCGGGCCCATGCGATCGGGTTCAGCGTGGCCCAGGTGGTGCTGCTCTATGCCCTGTTCAACGCGGTGTGCGTGGCCGCTGCGCCGGCCATCGGCTGGCTGGGCGATCGCATCGGCCGGCCCCGCATCGTGCTGCTGGGCTACACGGTCTACGGTCTGCTCAACCTGTGGCTGGCCTGGGCCGACAGCCGCGCGGAGATCATCGCGGTGTTCGTCCTCTACGGGCTGTTCTACGCCATCGATGAGTCCCAAAGCAAGGCCTTCATCGCCGACCTGGAACCAGCGCGCCGGGCCTCGGCCATGGGTGTGTACAACTCGGTGACCGGCGTGTTGTACCTGCCGGCCTCGCTGGCAGCCGGTGCGCTGTGGACGGTGGCACCCACCTGGACCTTTGGTCTGGCGACCGCCTTGTCGGTGGCGGCGGCCGCCAGCTTCCTGCTGCTGCGGCCGGGCCGAGAGCTCCCGGGCCACGCCCCCGGCTGAGCCGGCCTCAGGTGGGGATTTCGCTCAAGGCGCTGAACGCCAGTTCGCGCTGCTCGCGCCGGTGCACCACCGTCGACGGGGTTGCGCCGGCGGCATTCGTCCGCCGGGCCACCTGACGCAGGCGCACGCCAACGGTTTCGCAGGCCCGGGCCAGCTCGTCGCGCACGCCCTGCCAGGCGCCCTGGTTGAGGTGTTCCTCCTGCGCCCAGACCAGCTCCTTCAACCCAGGCTGGGCCCGCAGCTGCTGCTCCAGCGCGCGGCGCGGGAAGGGATAGAGCTGCTCCAGCCGCCAGAGGGCCACTTCCTCGGCCTCCAGGTCCTGGCGTGCCCGCAGCAGGTCGTAATAGAACTTGCCGCTGCACAGCACGGCCCGGGTGACCGTGGGCGAGCCCACGGCGGCGTCATCCCCCAGCAGGGGCTGGAACTCGCCTTCGGCCAGGGCCTGCAAGGTGGTGTGGGACAGAGCCTCACCGTAGAGCTGCCCCTTGGGGGTCATCGCGATCAACGGCTTGCGCACCGGGTCCAGGGCCTGGCGGCGCAGCAGGTGGAACCACTGCGCCGCGGTGGACGGGCAGACCAGCCGCAGGTTCTCGTCGCCGCACAGCAGCAGGAAGCGGCTGATGTAGCCGGTCGAATGCTCGGGGCCGTTGCCCTCGTAGCCATGCGGCAGAAACACCGCCAACGCGCTGGTCTGGCCCCACTTGGCCTGGCCCGAGCTGATGTACTGGTCCAGGTAGACCTGGGCCTCGTTGACGAAGTCGCCGAACTGGGCCTCCCAGATCGCCAGGGTGGCGGGGTCGCGCACGCTGCGGCCGTATTCAAAACCCAGCACCGCCTCTTCCGCCAGCGGCGAGTTGATCACGTCGAAGGCCGCCGCCCCGACCAGCTGCCGCAGCGGCACGTAGCGGTCCGCCAGCGCCTGGTCGTGCCAGACCGCATGCCGGTGCATGAAGGTGCCACGCTGGACGTCCATGCCCGACACCCGCACCGGCACCCCGGCGCTCAGCAGCGAGGCATAGGCCAGGTTCTCGGCCAGGCACCAGTCCACCGGCGCTTGCTCCACCCCCGCCGCCTGCAGCCAATGGTCACGCACGGTCTGCACCGCGGGATGCAGCACAAAGCCCGCCGGCAGCGCGCACAGGGTGCGCAACCAGGCCTGCATCTGCGTCACCGTGGGCGGGATGTTCAGGGGGTGAAGGTGCGGCATGACCGGCTGCGGGGCGGGGGTGGGTGCCGGGGCCGGCCATGCGGCCACCACCGCCTGCTGGCAGGACTGGATGCGGGCCGCCAGTTCTGCAGGGCGGGCCAGGCCGGCGTCGGCCAGCTGGGTCGCATACAGCGCCGCCGGGGTGGGTCGGGCTTCCGCCTGCGTGGCCAGCAGGGGCCGGGTCACGGCCTGTGCATCGTGCTCGGAATGTCCACCCCTTCGGTAGCCCACCAGATCGATCACCACGTCGGCATGGAAGCGGGCCCGGTAGGCCAGGGCCAGGTTGGCCGCGCGCAGCACCAGTTCCGGGGCCTCCGCGCTCACCCGCAGCACCGGCGCGTCGATCATGCGGGTGATGTCCGTGCAGTAGCGCGGCGTGCGGGCGTCCATCGGATTGAGCGCGGTGAAGCCCACCTGGTTGTTGACCACGACATGCACCGCGCCGCCCAGGTCGTAGCCCTCGCGCTGGGTCAGCATCAGGGTCTCCATCACCACGCCCTGCCCCGCGAACGCGGCGTCGCCGTGCAGGCTGACGAACAGCCCCCTGCCGGCGGCCACAGCATGGGCCATGCCCCCGGCGACGGGGAAGACGCTCTGCAGGTGGGACGGGTTGTAGGCCAGGGTCAGGTGCACCGGCCCATCGGCGGTCTGCACGGTGTGCTCACGCCCCAGGTGATAGATCAGGTCGCACTGGCGCTCCGGATGTTCCGGGGTGGCGGCGATGTAATCCAGGACCTCGGCCGCCGGCATGCCCAGCAGGTTCACCAGCACATTGACGCGCCCACGGTGGGCCATGCCCAGCACCACCTCCTGCACACCCTGGCCTGCCGCCTGCGCCACCAGCTGATCCAGCAGCGGGATCAGCGCCTCGCAGCCTTCGAGTGAAAAACGCTTGCCGTGCGGATGGCACTGCGCGGCATGGGCCTCCCAGGCCTGGACCTGCGTCAGGCGGTCCAGCAGGCGCAGGCGCTCGGCCGGGGTGGGCGGGGTCGCCTCGGCACTTTCCCACTGGGCGAACAGCCAGGCGGCGCGCGCCGTGTCGCGCAGCGCGCTGCAATCCAGGGCCCAGGCGCCGCAGTAGGTGGCCTTGACCCAGCGGTCCAGGGCCGCCACGTCGGACACGCCAAAGCGCTGGATGTCCTCCTCCCGGAGCGCATCCCCGGCGAACAGCTCAAAGCGCTCGGGAGACAGGTGGGCGTCATCGGCCCTGAGCGCGGCCCCCAGAGGATCGAGGGTGGCACAGCGATAGCCATGCCAGCGATGGGCCTCGACGAATTCCAGCACCGCGGCTGGGTCGGCTGTGCGACGGGGCTGGCCCCGCCATTCACTGAGCGGATCGCCCGTGAATAGAAAGTTCCGCTGATGAAGCCACGGGTACTGCTTGGGCTTGGTGGACACGGCTCTCCCCAACATGTGAAACAACAACCACACCGGAATATCTCCGTGCGCGGGTGTCTCCTGCGCATTCCCCGTTATGCCGGCCAGGCCGGTCGCGGGTTGCTTTTTTTCATGATAGGAGCGCCCCCCCGTGCAAATCCCCCTGTCAACTCTGACAGGGTCTTTGAGCACGGGGATTGCTATTCGACCGCTGATAAAAATCCTTAAATGCCGGCGAGGATTGTTTTGGCATTCTTTACATCTTGAATCAGGGTTAACTCCAGGAAACGCTGGCCGATATCCGCCTAAACGGCGAGCCCCTCCGCGATATTGGTCGCGGGCTGGGTGTCCCGGTGATGCCCCGCGGCCCGGTCTGTCCTAGACGGAGCGGCCCGGGTGGTCCCTCTTCTGCCTCCACAATCCGCATGAAGCTCTCCCATCTCTCCATTGGCACCCGACTAGGCCTGGCCTTCTCGGCCGTGATCGCCCTGCTCCTGGTCGTTCTGGGCTTGTCCGCCTCGGTGCTGGGCCAGGTCAGCCACTCCATGGACACCATGGTCCAGGACCGCTATGCCCAGATTGCCCTGAGCAGCCAGATCAAGTCGGCCGGCGAGCGAGGCGCCCAGACCCTGGCCAAGCTGCTGCTCACCTCCGACCCGGCGGCGCGCGTCAAGGTAGTTGTCGCCTCAGTCACGCGGCCAATGACCTTTCGTCGGCGACCTCCTGAGCTGCTTTGACGAGCGCGTCGCGCTCGGGGTTGAGGGTCACGGTGCCGATGGGCGTCCAG
>JAYSCA010000309.1:0-3936 GCA_041915165.1 Ideonella sp. | reverse complement strand
CTCGAAATGCGTGCGAGAGTGCATCACCACGTAGTTGTTGCAGAACTGCATGTCGCCCGGCTCCATCATCATGTCCAGGCGGAACTCCTGGTCATGGATCAGGGTGTCGAACAGGTTGAGGGCCTCGACCTCCACGCGCGAGAGCTGCAGGCCGCGCAGCTCCTGGCCCAGCTCGATGTACTTGCGCAGGTAGCGGCAGGCCAGCTTGCCTTCGTGCTGGCTGAAGATAGGCGACAGGCTGGGCAGGGCCTCACCCAGGTGGGCGAAGTAGATGGGCCGATAGAACAGGCCCATGTACTCGGGGTACTTCTCCAGGATCTCGTTGTAGATGGCCGCGGCGCTGACCAGGCTGCTCAGGCCCCCGCTCTTGGCCTTGCGGATGCTCAGCAGGCCCACCACGTCCGACAGGTCGGTGTGGTACGGCAGGTAGGCGTTGGTCTCGTAGACGCGGGTGCTCTTGTTGTGGAGGTCACCCACGTTGGTGACCCGGCCCAGCAGGTCGCCACGCTCGTTTTGCGTCACCGGCGTGCCCATGTGCAGGCCCAGGCCGTAGTAGAGGATGGACAGCTCGTCCTCGCTGTAGCGCTCGGCCGGCAGGCCACGGATCACGATGAAGCCGCGGCCGTTCTCCAGCTCCTCGGCAAAGCCGCGGATCTCCTCGGCCAGGAAGTCCGGGATCGGGAAATCAGCCTGGGTGAAGCCGGGGAAGGCCAGCCCACGCTGCTGGACCACCCGCAGGGCCTGGTCCAGCGCGGCGATCGACGCCTCGGACAAGCGGTAGATCCAGTCCTCACGCTGGGCCAGGTCACGGCCCTTCCAGGCCACGCGGTCGGCAATCTTCTCTTTCAGGATCACGCTCATGTTCACTCGCTCCAACAAAGGAAAAACAGAGGACGGGCCGCGCGGGCCCTTCGATCAATCTCAGGTGGTCAACAGTTCCTGGTGCTTGTTGGCCTGCGCGCCCAGATAGGCCTCGATCACACGCGGATCATGGGCCAGCGCCGAGGCCGGGCCTTCCATGGCCACACGGCCCAGCTCCAGCACATAGGCGTGGTCGGCCACGTGCAGGGCCGCGCGGGCGTTCTGCTCCACCAGCAGAATGGAGACGCCCTGGGCGCGCAGCTGCACGATGATGCGGAAGATGTCGCGCACGATCAGCGGCGCCAGGCCCAGGCTGGGCTCGTCGAGCATCAGCAGACGCGGCCGGCCCATCAGGGCCCGACCCAGGGCCAGCATCTGACGCTCGCCGCCCGACAGCGTCGCGGCGTCCTGGCGGCGCCGCTCCTGCAGGCGGGGGAACAGCGCATAGACCTCGTCCAGCGCCTGCGCATGGCGGGCCGCGCCCTCGCCACGGAAGCGGTAGGCGCCCAGGCGCAGGTTGTCCTCCACCGTCATGCTGGCGAACAGCGCGCGCGTCTCGGGCACCAGGGCCAGGCCCTGCTCGGCCCGGGCCTCGACCTGCAAGGCGCCCTGCGCCCGGCCGGCCAGCGTGACCGTGCCGTCGCGGGCCGGCAGAGCCCCCATCAAAGCCCCGAGCAGCGTGCTCTTGCCCGCACCGTTGGGGCCGATCACGGTGACGATCTCCCCTTCGCGCACCCGCAGGCTCACGCCGGAAAGCGCCTCGATCTTGCCGTAGGCCACCGAGAGGTTGTCCACCTCCAGCAGCAGCGGTCGTTCAGCAGCGGTTGGTGCGGTCATCTCGGCACTCACAGGTCGGCTCCCAGGTAGGCTTCCAACACCTTCGGATGGCGCTGCACGTCGGCCGGCAGCCCTTCGGTGATCTTTTCGCCAAAGACCATCACCGCCACCCGGTCCACCAGGTTCATCACGAAGTCCATGTCGTGCTCCACCAGCAGCACGGCCATGCCTTCGGCGCGCAGCTTGCGCAACAGCTCGGCCAGGGCCTGCTTCTCCTGGTGACGCAGACCGGCGGCCGGTTCATCCAGCAGCAGCACCGACGGGTCGGCGCACAGCGCGCGGGCGATCTCGACCAGCCGCTGCTGGCCCAGCGCCAGGCTGCCGGCTTCCACATGGGCCATGGCACCCAGCCCGACGCGCTCCAGCTGACGCTGGGCCTCACCCAGCAGGCGGGCCTCCTCGGCGCGGTCCAGGCGCAGCGCGCTGCGCAGCAGGCCGGCGTGGCCCCGCAGGTGGGCCCCGATCGCCACGTTGTCCAGCACGGTCATGGTGGGCAACAGCTTGACGTGCTGGAAGGTGCGCGACAGGCCGGCGGCGGCCATGCGGCGCGGCTGCCAGCCCACCACGCTCTGCCCCAGGAACTTCACCTCGCCCGAGGTCGGGCGGTCCACGCAGGAGAGCTGGTTGAACAGCGTGCTCTTGCCGGCCCCGTTCGGGCCGATCACGGCCAGGATCTCGCCGGCGTGCAAGGTCAGGTCGATCTCCTTGTTGGCCACCAGGCCACCAAAGCGGCGCGTCAGGCCACGCACCTCCAGCACCGGCTGGCCGCGGGTCGGCTGGGCCCGACGGGGCAGCGGCGCGGCCGTCGGCAGGGCCACGGGCGCCGCGTGCCGCGGGTCGACCCGGCGGCTCCAGCGGCGGTGGATGGCGCCCCACAGGCCGTTGGGCGCACGGTGCATCAGCGCGATGATCAGCAGGCCGAACACGATGGACTCGTAGTTGCCGCTCTGGCCCAGCAGGCTGGGCAGCCAGTCCTGCAACCCGTTGCGGCCCAGGGTGACCACCACCGCGCCGGCGATGGCCCCCCACAGGTGGCCCACGCCACCGATCAGGGCCATGAACATCACATCAATGCCAGCCGTCACGCTGAAGGGCGCCGGACTGACGAAGCGCTGGTTGCAGGCATACAGCCAACCCGAGAGACCAGCCAGCAAGGCCGACAGGATGAATGCCGCCATCTTGGTGCGGAACACCGGCACGCCCATCGACTCGGCCATCGCCTGACCGCCGTTGAGGGCGCGCAGCGCGCGACCGCTGCGCGAATCCAGCAGATGGCGCGACAGCACCAGGGCCAGGCCCAACAGCAGCCAGATCGGCCAGGCCATGTCGGCCGGCTGGCTCAGGCTCCAGCCACCGATCTGCAGCGCCGGCAGGTTGGTCAGGCCGGAGTGTGCGCCCAGCGACTCCAGCGTGCCGAACAGATAGAACAGCGCCAGGGCCCAGCAGATGGTGCCCAGCGGCAGGTAGTGCCCGGACAGGCGCAGCGTCACCGCGCCCAGGCCGGCCGCCACCCCGAAGGTGACCAGCAGCCCGGCGGGCAAGGCGAGCCAGGGCGAGCCGGCCAGCGGTGCCAGCCAGGTCGGCACATCCGTGCCGACCGTCAGCCAGGCGCAGGTGTAGGCGCCCAGCCCGATGAAGGCGGCCTGCCCGAAGCTGGTCATGCCGGCCACGCCGGTCAGCAGCACCAGGCCCAGGGTGGCCATGGCCGCCAGGCCGATGTTGTTGAACAGGTTGACCCAGAAGGTCGGCAGCCAGGGCACCGCCAGCAACCAGGCCAGCAGCAGCACGGGGCCCACCACACGCCGGGCCGTCAGGGGAGCGCGTTGCACGGACGTCGCGTCCTTGGCAGAAGAATTCATGGGCAGAGCGGTGCTCATGCGCGGTCCTCCTCATGGTGCTTGCTGGTCAGCGAGCGCCACAGCAGGAACGGCAGGATCAGGGTGAACACGATGACCTCCTTGTAGGAACTGGCCCAGAAGGTCGAATAGGCCTCGACCAGCCCCACCGACAGCGCGCCCAGCGCGCCGACGGGGAAGCTGATCAGGCCGCCCACCACGGCGCCGACGAAGCCCTTCAGGCTGATCAGGAAGCCGGAGTCGTAATACAGCGTGGTGAGGGGGGCGATCAAGGTGCCCGACAGGCCACCGATGAAGGCGGCCAGGGCGAAACAGGTGCGGCCGGCGGCCGTTGGCGAAATGCCCATCAGCTGCGCCCCCAGCCGGCTGACCGCGGTGGCCC
>JAYSCA010000308.1:0-3940 GCA_041915165.1 Ideonella sp. | reverse complement strand
GGTGAAATCCAGCAGGTCACCCTGCAATGCCAATCGGCTCATGCCGCGCTCACCTTTCGTGGGGCCGGTTCATCGTCGCGGGCACGGGCAGGCTGAGCCTTCTCCCCCAGTGCGCGCGCCGTGTCTCGCACCTGTTCACGCAGCCAGCGCTGCGCCGCCGAGGCGTGGGTACGGTCGTGCCAGAGCTGGTAATAGGCCATGGCCGGGAAGGCCACCGGACAGCGCACGATGCGCACCGGAAAGCGACCCAGCTGCCGTTCGCAGAACTGGCGCCCGGTGGTCAGCACCAGGCGTGTCTGGGCCACCATCTGGGGCGCCAGGCTGAAATGGGAACACCGCACCGCGATGCGGCGCTCCAGCCCCTGCAGCACCAGGAAGTCGTCGATCACCCCACGGGCCCCGGGGTGCATGGGCGTCGGCGCGATGTGGTCGCAGTCCAGGTAGCGGGCCGCCGTCCACTGGCGCGGGTTCTTCACCGCCGGATGGTCCTCGCCCACCAGGCAGACCACCTCGTCGGTCATCAGCCGCCCCAGGTGCAATTCCTCGGGGGGCTGCAGCCAGTTGCCCACCACCAGGTCCACCTCGCCGGTGGCCAGCTTGCGCCGGTAGTCCGAATCGGCCGACAGCGGATGCAGCGCCACCTTCAGGCCCGGGGCCAGGGCGCGCAGGCGCGCCACCAGGTTGGGCAGAAAATGGGGGTTCAGGTAATCGGTGGCGGCGATGTTGACCTGGCCGTCCGCCTCGGCGGGTTCGAAATCCCGCCCCACCCGCGCCGGGCCGAACAAGGTGTCCGCCTCCTTCAGCAAGCGCTCTGCCGGTGCCAAAAGCCCCAAAGCAGCCTCCGTTGGCACCAAACCGGTGCCTGCACGCACCAACAAGGCGTCCCCCGTCAGCGCCCGCAGCCGCTTGAGCTGGGCGCTGATTTGGGGTTGCGTGCTGCCCAGGCGCAGGGCAGCCCGCGACACGCTGCGTTCAGTGAGCACGGTGTGGAGGACCTTGACGAGATGGAGGTCGATGTTGGCAAAAGAGAGCGCCGACGTCATACGGCATGCCATATGCAACTCATGGGCCAGCCCGTATTTTTGAGACGGCAGAACCGGAGTAACTTCCCGCCCTGCCCCGTGCGGCCCGGTGCAGCCGACCGCCTGAACACGATTGCGAGACATGCCCGAACCCTCCCCGATCCGATTCATCTTCCGTGGCCAACCGGTCGCGGTCCCGGCCGACACCCCCACCCGCACGGTGCTGCAGTGGCTGCGCGAGGACCGTCAGGCCTGCGGCACCAAGGAAGGCTGTGCCGAGGGCGACTGCGGCGCTTGCACCGTGCTGGTGGCCGAACTGGCCGAACAGGTGCCCGAAGGCACCCAGGCGGTGCTCAGCCAGGGCCTGGCGGTGCGCCCGGTCAACGCCTGCATCCGCTTCCTGCCCTCGCTGCACGGCAAGGCCTTGCTGACGGTGGAAGACCTGGCCGGCCCCGGCCCGGCCCCCACGGCCCTGCACCCGGCCCAACAGGCGCTGGTGGATTGCCACGGCGCCCAATGCGGCTTCTGCACCCCCGGCTTCGTGATGACCCTGGCCGCGGTGCACGAGGCCCACCAGTCCCGGCAGGACCAGCACCCCGCGGCCACGCCGCCGGGGCGCACCGCCCTGGCCGACGCCCTGTCCGGCAACCTGTGCCGCTGCACCGGCTACCGCCCCATCCTGGATGCCGCCCAGCAGATGCTGGCCCAGACCGGCCCGCGCCTGCCCTTGGCCGGCCTGCGTGAGCAGCTGCTGGCCCTGCAGGCCGAACCCGCCGTCGAGATCGCGGGCCAGGTGCATGTGCCCCGCGATCTGGCCAGGCTGGCCCGGCTGCGGGCCGAGCGTCCGCGCGCCCGGCTGGTGGCCGGCGCCACCGATGTCGGCCTGTGGGTCACCAAGCAGATGCGGGAGCTGGGCGAGCTGATCTTCCTGGGCGACGTGGCCGAGCTGCGCCGCATCGAAGCCGGCCCCGACGCCCTGCGCATCGGCGCAGCCGTGACGCTGGAGGACGCCTGGGCGACCCTGACCCGCCATTGGCCCGCGCTGCATGAGATGCACCGGCGCTTCGCCGGGCCGCCGGTGCGTCACGCCGGCACGCTGGTGGGCAACCTGGCCAACGGCTCGCCGATCGGCGACGGCGCCCCGGTGCTGATCGCCCTGGGCGCGCGCCTGGTGCTGCGGCACGGCGACGCCCAGCGCACGCTGCCGCTGCAGGACTTCTACCTGGACTACATGAAGAACGCGCTGGAACCGGGCGAGTTCGTCGAAGCGGTGGAGGTGCCCTGGCAGACCCGGCACACGGACTGGGTGACGCAGGCCCACAAGATCTCGAAGCGCTCGGACTGCGACATCTCGGCCGTCAGTGCCGGCTTTGCGCTGCGCCTGGCGGGTGACCGCGTGGCGGAGGTGCGCCTGGCCTATGGCGGCCTGGCCGCCACCGTGCGCCGCGCCGTCGGCGCCGAAGCCGCGCTGCTCGGCCAGCCCTGGACCGAGCCCACGCTGCGCGCCGCCCAGACCGCCCTGGCCAGTGACTTCAGCCCGCTGACCGACCTGCGCGCCAGCGCCGATTACCGCCGCCACATGGCCGTCGCCCTGCTGGAACGCCTGTGGCTGTCCACCCGGCCGGTGGACCCGGTGCCCGTTGAACAACTGCGCGTCGACCTGCGCGCACCGGTCTGAAGGAGTGCCCATGGACCTGAAAGACCTCCCCACCGCCGCCCCCGCCGGCTCACCGGTGGTCGGCGCCTCGCTGCCCCATGAATCGGCCCGGCTGCACGTCACCGGCAAGGCGACCTACACCGACGACCTGCCCGAGCCCGCTGGCACCCTGCATGCGGCGTTGGGCCTGTCGCCCGTGGCGCATGGCCGCATCGACGCCTTGGACCTGGCCCGGCTGAAGGCCCAGCCCGGCGTGGTCGCCGTCTTCACCGCGGCTGACATCCCGGGGGAGAACAACGTCGGCCCCATCGTGCACGACGACCCCATCCTGGCGCGCGACACAGTGAGCTACCTCGGCCAGCCCGTGTTCGCGGTGATCGCCACCCACCGGGACGCCGCCCGCCGGGCCGCCGCCCTGGCCCGCGAGGTGCTGCAGATCACCGCGCTGCCGCCGCAGCTGGACCTGCGCGCCGCCCATGCCGCCGGCCAGCACGTGGTGCCGGCCATGCACCTGACCCGCAGCAGCCACCCCGGCGGCGTGGCCGGCGCCATCGCCGCGGCCCCCCATCAGCTGCAGGGCCGCTTCAGCCTGGGCGGCCAGGAGCAGTTCTACCTGGAGGGCCAGATCAGCCTGGCCACGCCGCTGGACGACGGCGGCCTCAAGGTGAACTGCAGCACCCAGCACCCCAGCGAGATGCAGGCGATGATCGCCCACGCGCTGCAGCTGGGGGCCCACCAGGTGCAGGTCGAATGTCGGCGCATGGGCGGCGGCTTCGGCGGCAAGGAATCGCAGTCGGCCCTGTTTGCCTGCGTGGCCGCGCTGGCCGCCCGGGCCCTGGGACGCCCCGTCAAGCTGCGGCCGGACCGCGACGACGACTTCCTGATCACCGGCCGCCGGCATGGCTTCGAGTTCGACTGGCAAGTCGGCTTCGACGACGATGGCCGCGTGCTAGGGGTGGAGGTGACGATGCTGGGCCAGGCCGGTCACTCAGCCGACCTGTCGCCACCGGTGCTGACCCGGGCCATCTGCCACTTCGACAACGCCTACTGGCTGCCCGACGTTGCCATCCACGGCCACCTGCCCCGCACCCACACCCAGAGCAACACGGCCTTCCGTGGCTTTGGCGGGCCGCAGGGCGCACTGGCCATCGAGATGATCATGGACGACATCGCCCGCACCCTGGGCCGAGACCCGTTCGAGGTGCGGCGCGCCAACTGGTACGGCACGCCCGAGGATGGCCGCGGCCACGATGTCACGCCC
>JAYSCA010000307.1:0-3948 GCA_041915165.1 Ideonella sp. | reverse complement strand
GGCCTGCTGTTGCGGGCCTGGTTGCGGGCCGACGCGGGGCGCACGCCCTGCCGTGGCCTGGTCACGGTGGGCACGCCGCACCAGGGCACCTGGCTGGCCCGCTGGGGCCTGAGCCCCAGCGCCCGGCAGATGCGGCCAGG
Source organism: Ideonella sp. (assembly GCA_041915165.1). Taxonomy (GTDB): domain Bacteria; phylum Pseudomonadota; class Gammaproteobacteria; order Burkholderiales; family Burkholderiaceae_C; genus Ideonella. The sequence goes on along the minus strand of JAYSCA010000307.1, from coordinate 3,808 downwards.
CTCGGCCTGGCTGCGCACGTTGGCGGCCGACGAAGCCGCCCGCCCCTCAGGGCTGCCGCCCGTGCTGAGCCTCTACAGCCCCTGTGACAGCATCGTGTTCCCGACCCGGCTGGCGGTGTGGCCCGGTGGTGAAGCTCTGGCGGTGGCGCAGGCCGGCCACGTCAATCTGCTCGAACAGCCCGCTGTGTTCGAAGCCGTATGGCAATGCCTGCAGCAGGGGCGCGCGGCCGAGGGCGGCGACGCCTGAGGCGTCCTCCGGTCGGTTGGCCATCCGCAGGTCCAGCAGGCCGGCCGGCCACAGCCACAGCGGCAGCATCTCCAGCCACAGCAGGGCGCGGGCGTCGGCGGTCGGGGTCAGTTGCCAGCTGCCCAGCCACCACAGCCAGGCCACCGCCACCACCCCATGGCCCCCCCAGACCAGCCAACGGCGGGCGGCCCAGCGGCTCCCCTGGCGTTGCAGCGCACGTCGGCAGGCCGCCATGCCCAGGCTGGCCAGCCCCAGGTGCAGCAGCGCCGCCACGCCGCCCAAGGGGTCGGGGGGCTGGCGCAGGGCTTCGAGTGGATCCAGCGGCGGCAGCATGCCCAGCCCGCACCCCACGGCCAGTGTCATGGCCAGGTAGAGCATCACGGTGCTGCGGCGGGCAATGGGGGTGGGGGTGAGCGGGGGTGTGGCGTGGGGCATGGCGCGGCAAGGTCGTTGCAGACGAAGGCGCGCTGCAGCCTACCGTGCGGATGTGTCACGACAGGCCGGTCCCTCCCCCAAATGGCGCACGAGGCACCACGCCGGGTCAGCTGTCGAGTTCCTGCAGCCACGTCAGGGTGGCTTCGGGCGGCATGACCAGCAGGCGGGCGATGTCGTGCACGTCATCGGGCACGGCGGGGTTGTCCCATCCGTGGCTGGTGTGGCGCGCCAGGCGCACCGCCAGAAGCACATTGCGTACCTGCGGATCGTTTTCCTTGCGGTCGTCGGTGATGCGCACCAACAGCTCCGGCAGGTGCCAGCCCCGCATCAAGGCCTGCTGGATCTCGCCCAGCGTCACATGCAGACAGTGCCGCTGCACCGCACTGCTGCGCAGCGTGCGGTCGAACTGCTGGCGCAGTTTCATCTCCAGGGCCAGGGCGGGCGCGTTCAGCCACAGCAGCATTTCGGTGAAGTCGTGCAGCAGCGCCGCCAGGTAGATCACCGCGGCGTCGTGGTCGCGCCGGTGCAGCGCGAAGGCCAGGGCCAGGCGGCCGGCCCGGTCGGCCCGGTCCAGCACTGCCTGCAGCCCGGCCAGGGCCTCGGGCTGCCCCTCCAGGTGGGCCTCCACCGTCGGCTGCGGGCCGAAGGTGGCGAAGAAGGGCTCGATGCCGGTCAGCACCAGCGCCTCGCGCACGGTCTCGGCGTCGTTGTTGCGCCGGTGGCGCTGCACGGTGGCGGTGTAGGCCAGCACCTTGAGCGTCATCAGCGGGTCGGTCATCAGCTCGTCGGCCAGGGTGCGGGCGTCCACATGCTCCTGCATCTGGCGCAGCTCCTCCAGCACGGCCGCGGTGCGCGACAGCACGGGGATCTCGACCAGCCGGAAGTAGCACGCCCAGCCCTCCACGTCGGTGGGCCAGTGGTGCGGGGCAGGAACAGCTGTGGACATGGGGCACCGTGAGGGGCGGGTCACCGGGTTATCGGCCCGGGGGCCGGGGGCTTGAGCGCCCGACCCCGGGCGGGGACCCGGTCACAGGCGGTCGACGTCGAGCCTACCGATGAATTGGCCGTTCACATAGAGGGCGCCCTCGGGGGCGCCGGCCTGGCCGTGGTATTCCACCAGCGGCAGGTCGTCCGGCGGCGGCCGTTCGAGCTGCCGGACCGGCGGGTGTTGCGGGGCCAGCCAGCGGGCGGTGCGGGCCAGGGCCCAGGCCAGCCGGCGCAGGGTCCAGGCCAGCAGGCGGCGCGGGCCCTGGTCGGGCCGGGCCAGGCCCATCAGCTGTTCGGGGGTGGCGGCACGCCACAGGATGCGGTGCGGGGTCATGGGTCTCTCCAGGGACGCGCACCGGCCAGGGGCGGGGGCGCGTCGGGCGGTTCAGGGGCTGTGGGGGTCGGGCCGGCTGTGGGCCAGTTCGCGGCGCAGGGCCAGGCGCTGCTGCTGGCGCAGGCCCTTGCCGGAACGGCGGTGCGGGCCCGCCAGGCGTCGCCGGGCCGGCAGGGCCACGGGATTGCGCGGGGTGCTCAGGGTCAGCTGGATCTTCATCGTTGTCTCCTCGGGGCCCGGAGGGGCCATGCAGCGGCCGGCCTCGGGGCTTCCGAGGGGCAGCGGGGAACGGGTATCACGGGCGGCGCAGACAGGGCCTGCGGTCAGCAGGGCCTGGCACGGCCGATCAACGGGTCGGGAACAGGGTCAAGGCCCGCGCCAAACGGGCCATCAGGGTGCAGGGCATCTGTCGGTCCAAGAGGGGCGGGGCCGGCCGGTACAGCACAGGGCCGGGGCGGGCGCAGGATGCGCGCGGGGCGAATCCGGGGCGCGGCACCAGATTCAGGAGTGACAGAACCTCGGCGCGTGCCGTCATGATAAACAATTGATTATCTTGCGCAAGAGGTTTTTATCTTTTGCGCAACGACAAACCGGCGGCTCCCCGGGGTGGGGCCGCCGGTATGGCTCAGCGCCGGCCTTTGAGGGGGGCCACGCCGCGCTGGCTCTGGCGCCACAGGTCGTCGTCGCTGACCGGGGCGGCCGCGGGCGCCGAGCGGGGCGCGGAGGGCGGTGGCGTTCCGGTCTTGGCCGCTGTCGGCGCCGGAGCCGGGGCGGCGGCCGGCACCAGCACCTCGCTGAGCAGGTCCAGCAACCGGGTGCGGGCCCGCTGCGGATGGCGGCGGTAGTAGGTCAGCACCAAGCCGACGATGAAGCGCTCGTCGTCGTCCCGCGGCAGCGGGGATTCGACCTCGTCGGGGGCGAGGGGCGCTGCGGCAGCGCCGTGGGGCTCGTCCATCCAGCCGATGGGCTTGCGGCAGTTCTGCTCGAACTGCCGCGCCAGGCGCTCGCCGATCTGGCGCGAGCGGCCCTTGATCTGGCTCCAGTAGCTGGGCTGGATCTGCAGCCGCTCGGCAAAGCGGCGTTCCAGCCCGCGCAGCGCGGCAGCGTCGGCGTTCTTGACCGTGGCCTGCACGAACTCGTCGAACAGCACGAGGGCGTTGTCGAGGCGAATCGCGGCCACGTCGCGGAGGGCTTCCATGGGCTGAATGATAAAGCCCCTTGCCCTGGCCGGCCCCGGGCGGGCCGCGGGGCTCAGGGCGCCGTGGCCGGCTGGCTGACGAAGCCGATCTTGCTCAGGCCGGCGCGCGAGGCATCGGCCAGCGTCTCGGCCACGCCGCGGTAGGCGGTGGCCTCGTCGGCCCGCAGGTGGATTTCGGGTTGCGGCTGGCGCTGGCCCTCGGCCTGCAGGCGGGCCTGCAGCGCGCTGCGGTCCACCTTCTGGCCGTTCCAGTAGCGCTGCCCGTCGGCGTCGATCGACAGATCGATCTTGGCCGCGGCCGGCGGCGTAGGCTGGGCGGTGGCCTGGGGCAGGGTGAGCGGCACCGAGTGGGTGAGCAGCGGGGCGGTGACGATGAAGATCACCAGCAGCACCAGCATCACGTCGATCAGCGGGACCATGTTGATCTCCGCCACCGGGGCGGCGCCGCCCTTTTTGTCGAACGAGGCAAAGGCCATGGCGTGTGCTCCGGGTTCAGGCGGCGCTGCCGGCGGACACCGGGCGCAGCGGGGCGGGCGTGGCGTGGCGCGCCGGGCCTTGGGTGTCGGCGCCCAGGGCCTCGCCCATGGTCAGGAAGCTGTGCAGCTCG
>JAYSCA010000306.1:0-3950 GCA_041915165.1 Ideonella sp. | reverse complement strand
CTCGACCCAACGGTGGTTGGCCAGCCGCACGGTGACTTGGCCATCGGCCCGCGCCTGCACGCCTCGCCCCACCTCGGCCCCAAAGTCGGTCAGGGCCACCGGCGCCGCCGGCACCGGCAGACCGGCGGCGATCGCCTGCGACACCGGGTGGTCCGAACGTGACGCCACCGCCCAGGCCAGGGCCGCGGCGGCCGGGTCGGCCGCGCCGTCCAGCCATTCCTGGGCCACCAGGCGCGGCCGACCCTCGGTCAGCGTGCCGGTCTTGTCCAGGGCCACCGCCCGCAGCTGGCGCGCCTGCTCCAGGAAGAGCCCCCCCTTCACCAGCACCCCTTGGCGGGCGGCCGAGGCCAGCGCGCTGACCACCGTCACCGGGGTCGAGATCACCAGCGCGCAGGGGCAGGCGATGACCAGCAGCACCAGCGCGCGGTAGACGCCATCGAGCACCGGCCAGCCGGCCAACACCGGCCCCAGCACGGCCACCAACAGCGCCAGCACGAACACCAGCGGGGTGTAGACCGCGGCAAAGCGGTCGACGAAACGCTGCGTGGGCGCGCGCGAACCCTGGGCCTGCTCCACCGCGTGGGTGATGCGGGCCAACAGGCTGTCGTCGGCCGGCGCGGTGACCTGCAGCTCCAGCGCGGCGCTCAGGTTGATGCTGCCGGCATAGACCGGGTCGCCCGGCCCCTTGTCGACCGGCAGGCTCTCGCCGGTGATCGGGGCCTGGTTCAGGCTGCTGCGGCCTTCGGCGACCTGACCGTCCAGCGGCACACGCTCACCCGGCCGCAGCCGCACCCGGGCCCCGACGGGCACCGTGGCGGTGCCCACCCGCTGCCAGCTGCCGTCCGCTTGCTGCACCTCGGCCTCCTGCGGCGCCAGCGCCAGCAGCTCGCGCACCGCGTTGCGGGCGCGGTCCACGGCCCGGGCTTCGATCCATTCGGCAATGGCGTAGAGCGCCATCACCATCGCGGCCTCGGGCCAGTCGCCGATCACGAAGGCCCCGGTGACGGCCACGGTCATCAGCGCATTGATGTTCAGGCGCAGGCCACGCAGCGCGGCAAGGCCCTTGCGGTAGGTGCCCAACCCGGCCAGCGCGATGGCCAGCACCGCCAGGGCCATGCCCGCCACCCGCCACGGCCCATCCGCCGGGGCCAGCACGGCCACCATCTCTGCCCCCACCGCGGCAGCCAGCGCCGCCCCCAGCCGGGGCCAGGCCCGCACCGCCTCGTCCGTCTCGGCCGGCGCCTGGGCCAGGCGCTCGCCGGGCATGCCCAGGCCTCGCAACGCGGCTTCGACAGCCGGGAAGACCGCTTCTTCGCCCTGCACGCTCAGCTGGCGCCGCCCCAGGTCGAAGCGCAGCGCCTGGATGCCCGTCAGCGGCTCCAGCGCGCGGCGGATCTCGGCCTCCTCGGCCCCGCAGTCCATCGCGGGCACCCGCAGGTGCAGGACCGGGCCCTCGCCCGGCATCCACGGCGGGGGCAGCGCGCAGGCGGCCGAGCCGCAATCCACCCCCTCGTGCTCGTGATGAGCGTGGTCATGGACGTGGGGGGCCGACGCGACGGGCTGTGCCGCCGAGGCCCCGCAGCCGCAGTGGCCCGTGCAGGCCGGCGCCGGAGATGGCCCGGCCTGAGGGGCGGCGTGGACAGGGGTGGAGCGCGATTCTGAACTCATGGCCGACATTGCAAACCCTGTAGCCAGTGTAGAGTCAAGCGATGAAGATCGGAGACCTTGCCGCCGCCACGGCCACCCCGGTGGAAACGATCCGCTATTACGAGCGTGAGGGCCTGCTGCCGGCGCCGCCGCGCAGTGCCGGCAACTACCGGGTGTATGGCGAAGCCCATGTGCAGCGGCTGGCCTTCATCCGCCGCTGCCGCTCGCTGGACATGGCGCAGGACGAGATCCGCGCCCTGCTGGCCTACCGCGACGACCCGGCCGCGCACTGTGGCGAGACCAATGCGGTGCTGGACGCCCACATCGGCCATGTGGAACAGCGTATCGCGGAGCTGCAGACCCTGGCCCGCCAGCTGCGCGAGCTGCGTGGCCGCTGCCAGGCCATTCCCGGCAGCGAATGCGGCATCCTGGCCGAGCTGGGTCAGCCGGCCGGCCCTGCCAGCGCAGCCGAGGCGCCGCCCCATGTGGACGGCGTGCACGGCCGGGCGGCACACCGCCACGGCGGGCACTGACCGGGGCGCGGGCGCCGGGCTCAGGCCACGCAGGTGCGGTTCTTGCCAGTGCGCTTGGCCTCGTAGAGCGCTTCGTCGGCGCGTTCCAGCGCCTCCTCCAGCCGCTCCCCGGCGCGGTACTGCGTCACGCCGGCCGAGAAGGTGACGAACACCTCGCGGTTCTCGTGCATGAACAGGCTGGCGCTGAGCTGGCGTTGCAGGCGGGTCAGCACCTGCTGGGCCTCCTCCACCGCGGTGCCGGGCAGCAGCACGACGAACTCCTCGCCCCCGAAGCGGGAGACCGCGTCGACCGGCCGCAGCGAGCGGCGCACATGGTCGGCCAGGGCCTTCAGTGCCTCGTCACCGGCGCTGTGGCCCAGCGTGTCGTTCAGGCGTTTGAAGTTGTCGATGTCCAGCAGGCCAATGGCCAGCTGGCCGCCCTCGCGGGCGATGCGGGCCTGCTCCACCTCGAACTGCTGCATCAGGCCCCGCCGGTTGGCGACCTGGGTCAGGGCATCGGTGGCCACCTCGTCGGACAGCCGGCGCAGCTCACTCTCCAGCGCGCGAACCTGGGCTTCCAGGTCGCTCGCGCGGCGGTGTTCTTCCTGCAGCCGACCGCGGGTGGCGCTGACCAGGACGTGCACGCTGCGGCTTTCGGCCACCATCTCGCGCACCACCTCGGTCAGGCTTTCCAGCGACTCGGCGTTCTGCACCGTCTCGGCATAGCGCAGCACGCCGTCGCTGAAGCGGCCGGTGTGCTGGTCCAGCTCGCCGAGCTCCGCCAGCATCTGCTGCAGCAGGTCCTTCAGGGCCTGGCGCGCCTGGTCGCGTTCCTGGCGCAGCGTCTGCTGCCGGCGCCGGGTTTCCGCCAACATTGCGGTGGCAGCCTGCACGCCCCGCGCGTTGGGGGTGTCGCCCAGCTGTTCCTTCAGGCCGGTCAGTTGGCCCTGCACCCAGCTGTCGTCCTCGGACAGCTCGGCCAGGCCGCCGGCCAGCTCCTGGCTGAGGCGGTGCACCTGGTCCAGCAGGTGATGGCGGTGGGCCAGCAGCCGGCGGGCCCGGCCGCACACCTCGGCCACCGAACCGGCCAGTTCGGCACTGACACCGTCCTCGGACAAGCGGTCGGCCAGCGCGCTGAGCTCATCGGCCAGGGCGCTGGCGCGCTCGACATCGGGCGGCAGCGCGGCCCGCACGGTGGATTCCAGCGGCTGCACCACGGCCACCCAGTGGTCGCGGTCGGCGTTGCTCGGCATGCCCTCGGCCACGCTGGCCGGTGCCGGCACCGCGTCGTCCTCAGCCTCCAACGGGGGTTCATCGTCGGTTGCTGGCGGCGCGCCTTCGGTGTCCCAGGAGCCCACCAGCTGGCTCAGGCGGTGCTGCAGGCGTTGGACATCGCTGCGGCTGGAGTCCAGCACCCGCTGCAGGCTTTCCTTCTTGCGGGCCAGCGTCCACTGCCGGCCACCGCGCTCCAGGCCGCGGCTCAGGCGCTCGATCAGCTGGGCCCAGGCCTGGGCCTGGCCGGCACTGCCGTCCGCGCTGCGGTCCAGCAGCCGCAAGGCCTGGTCCCACTGCCCCTGCAGCACCGCCTGCTGCAGTTCGCCCCGCTGGGCGGCGTCTTCACCGGCGCGCTGGGCCAGGCGCTCCAGCACCGGCCGGGCCCGGGTCGGCAGACTGGCCGTGGCGGCCGGGCCGCCCTCCTCGGCCCAGGCCTGGGCGTAGTTCTCGGGCGTGGGCTCCAGCTGGGCCACGGCCAGACGGCGCAGCGCCGCCTTGGCGATCTGGGCCGGTGTC
>JAYSCA010000305.1:0-3972 GCA_041915165.1 Ideonella sp. | reverse complement strand
TCTCGGTCATGAAGCCGTTGACCATCAGGATGCCCTCGCTCTGCGAGGTGGTCACCTGGGTGATGTCCTCGATCATCCCGTGGATGCGGTCCACGCTGGCCACGATTTCGTCCATGGCCTGGCGGGCGTGACCCACCAGCGTGCTGCCGGCCTCGGCCTTGGCCACGCTGGTGTCGATCAGGCCCTTGATCTCCTTGGCCGCCTCGCCGCTGCGCTTGGCCAGGCTGCGCACCTCGGCCGCCACCACCGCAAAGCCGCGGCCCTGCTCGCCCGCACGGGCGGCCTCCACCGCCGCGTTCAGCGCCAGGATGTTGGTCTGGAAGGCGATGCCGTCGATCACGCCGGTGATCTCGCTGATCTTGCGGGCCGACTGGTGGATCTCTTCCATCGTCACCACCACCTGCGACACCACCTCGCCGCCGCGGGCGGCCACGCCGGTGACCTCGGTGGCGAACTCGCGCGCATGGTGGGCCGACTCGCTGCTCTGCTGCACTGTGGAGGCGATCTGGCTCACGCTGGCCGCGGCCTGCTGCAGGCTGGCCGAGGTCTTCTCGGTGCGCTGGCTCAGGTCCATGTTGCCGGTGGCGATCTCGTCGCTGGTGGTGGAGATCTGCCGCGCCACCGACTGCACCCCGCCCACCAGGCCCGAGACCTTGTCCAGGAAGCTGTTGAACACCTCGGTGACCTCGTGCAGCTCGGCCTGGGCCGGCGGCAGCCGGCGCGAGAGGTTGCCGTTCTCCGCATTGAGCTCATGCACCGCCTGCTGCATGCGGTCCAGCGGCCGCAGGATGGCCCGCACCGTCACGGCCCCCAGGCCCAGCAGCAGCCCCAGGCTGGCGGCGATCACCGCCCAGGTCAGGTGCTGGCCCTGGGCCAGCTGGGCGTCGGTCCGTGTCCGCAAGGTTCCTGCGGCGGCCTCGATGGCGTCGCCCGCGGCGCCCATCGAAGTCTCCAAGCTGGCGAAGGCCTTGGCAAAGGTGGCCTGTGCCGCCGCCTGGTCCGGTTGTGCCAGGGCCGCACGGGCCGCCGCCAGGTAACGTTCCGCGTCGGGGCGGGTGGCCGCCAGCGCCGCCAACGCCGCCGGCGGCAGGGCGTCGATGTGTGCCGCCGCCAGGCTCTTCTGCAGCGTGTCCATGTGGCGCTCGGCATCGGCCCGGGCCGTCTTCAGCTCCACGGCCTGCCCTTTCTCCTGCGCGTCGGCGGCGCCCATCACGTCCGCGCGGATGGCGTCGTGCATCATGTCCGCCATCATCGCGTCGCGCACCGCATCGGCGGTCTGCTGCAGCGCCAGGGCGGCCTGGCGGGCCTGGTCGGCATTGCGGTGGGCCAGCGTGGCCACGCTCAGGGTGGCCACCACGGCCAGCGCCACCAGGGCGTACAGCCGGTGGCGGATGCTCATCTCGCGCAGAATCGTCATGTTCGTCGTGCCTCCAGGTGGCCACCCAGCCGCCCCACCATGAAGGGGCCACGGACCTCAGGGAAGTCTGACACCGGTCCCCGCAGGGCGGCGGCGGGAAAAGCGCCCGCCGGGCCGGCCAGTCGCGGTGCTTCCTGCGGGGGATTTCACGGTGCCCGAAACGGCATGCAGGAGTGGGTGATGTCTTGTTTGTTCAGTGGCCGCTGCCTGTGTGGGGCAGTGGGCTTCTCCGCCCAGGGCCCCAGCCTGTGGGTGGCGCATTGCCATTGCCAACGCTGCCAGCGCGCGCATGGCGCGGCCTTCGTCACCTGGGTGGGGTGGAAAGCGGCGCAGGTGAGCTGGCAGGACCCACAGCAGGCCTTGCACTGGTATCGCGCCGAGGCCACCGGCGCCGAGCGTGGCTTTTGCCGCCATTGCGGCAGCCCGATGGCCTTCCGCTCACCGCGCTATCCGGGCGAGCTGCACCTGGCCCGCGCCCTGTTCGACGGCCCGCTGGACCGCGCCCCCGAGTCCCACGCCTTCTACGCCAGCCATGTGGACTGGGTGCATGTGGCCGAGCCCCTGCCGGTGGATGAGGATCCGCCGGAGGTTTAGGGGACGCTCACCAGGCGGAAGCGGGGTTGCCTCTGGCCGTCGTGCAGCACCGGCTCCAGGAACATGCTGAACGGGCGCACCCACGCGCCCGAGTCGTTGTAGAGCGGGCGGTAGAGCACCAGGGGTTCCAGCGTCTCGCTGTGCCGGACGACGCCCAGCACCTCGTACTCACCGCCCTTGTAGTGGCGGTAGCGCCCGAGCGGGAGGGAGGGGAGCGGCGGGAGGTCAGTGGGCATGGTGGCCGGGTCCTGGGTGAGCGACCAGGGACTTTAGCGCCCGTTGGCGCAAGCCTGCCCTACCAACGGATGACGACGAGGGCGATGACGCTCAGGCCCATTGCCAGGGCGCCCAGCGGGCGGTGTGGAGAAGGCCCGACTGTCCTGAAATGCAGATACAGCGCGAGCGGCGTCGCGCGGAGCAGACCCGTCCGCCATGCATCGTGAATGAACATGCCTGCTTCAAGCAGGAACAAGAGTCCCACCGTCAGATGCAGCCCACCCGATCGCATCGCGGGCAGCAGGATGGCCATGGCGGACACGGTCACCAGGACCGCCTGCCGCATGGCTCTCAAGAGTCGCTTGACAGCGAGTCGCCTCACGACCTGGGCGCGGCAGGCGCCTGACAGCCGGCGAACTGCCCCAGGCCCTTGAGGTAGGCGCGCCGGACCTGGCCGGCGGTGATTGCGGCCGAAACATCACGGGCGTGGCGCTCTGCGCCGGTGAGTTTGCGAACCCAGCCGCGGAAAGGGATGACCCCTTCGGTCGTGTTTCGCACCGCGCTGACGGCCGCATCGCCGGCGGCGCCGGTGCCCTGCTCGACCAGACTCGGGTCGCCTCCGGTGGCCGGCACGTCGAGGTCGGCACCCAGCACCGCGTCCAGCGCCAGGATGTCGGCGCCCAGTGTGTTGCAGGAGCGATCCGCCGGCGCCGCATACGGCGCTTTGCGCGCCGCCAACAGAACAGGCGGAATCTCGTCGCGTACCAAGTTCAGGTCGTTCAACGGCGCCACCGCCGCCTGCGTCAGACGGGTGTCGGTGCCGGGCTGTGTGGGCTTGGCCGGCGAGGCGGTCTGCGTCGACGCACAGGCGGCGAGGGTGGCGGCCACCACGAGCAGGGGCAGGTGTTTCAGCGTGGACAGGCTGGGGTTCAAGGCGAAACCTTTGACGGTACTTGGAGGACAGGATCCAGGGTCCTCATGATTTTCACGAAGGTGCTCATCCAGGCGTCCCGCTCGGGCTTGAAATGGCGGGGGGCGTCTTGGTGGCGGCAAGGCAGCGTATCACCGCGCCACGGCGAGAACGGCGCGGGTGGGGGCGCGGACCGGGCTCGTCTCCACCCTCTGGCGGATGCGCCGGCCTCAGCGCGGGAACTCTCGCACCAGCGGTGCCTCGCCGCCGAGGGTGACGGTGGCCCGGCACAGGCGGCCGCTGGCGTCGTAGTCGTAGCGGTGCTGCATTTCGGTTTCGCCATAGACGCGCTTGTCGATGGCGATGAGCCGGCCGGCAGCGTCGTAGCGGGCCTCGAACCAGGTGTTGCGGTGGCGCAGGTCGGCTTCGGCCAGTTCCTCGGTCAGCGTCAGCGGCAGGCCGGCGCCGCGGTAGGTGAGGAAGTAGCGCAGGGTGTCGCTCATGGGGCGGGGGCGGCAGGGTCGGGCGGCGTGGCCGGCAGGGCGGCGCGCAGCAGGTGAGCCAAGTGGCGGGCCTCGCGCCGGGCGCCGTCGTGGATCTGGTGGCGGCAGCTGGTGCCGTTGGCCAGCAGCCAGGTGTCGGGAGTGGCGGCGCGCACGGCGGGCAGCAGTTCGGCCTCGGCCATGGCCAGGGAGATGGCATGGTGCTCGGCCTCGTAGCCGAAGGCGCCGGCCATGCCGCAGCAGCTGCTGTCGATGAACTGCACCTGCAGCCCCGGCACCCCGCCCAGCACCTTGCGCAGGGCCTTCATCGCGCCGAAGGCCTTTTGGTGGCA